>CANRNA010000035.1 GCA_947631805.1 uncultured Oscillospiraceae bacterium
GAGATGGCGAAGCCCGCCTCTATCACGTCCACCCGCAGCTTCTCCAGGCACCGGGCCACTTCGATCTTCTCCCGCAGATTCATGGAGCAGCCAGGGGACTGCTCGCCGTCCCGGAGGGTCGTGTCAAAGACGATGATGCGATCCATATTCTTCCTCCCTTTGCTGAATTGATTGATTTGGATTACAACAAAAAACCGTGCGGTCCGAAAAGTCAGACCGCACGGCTCAGATCACGATTTGTTCCGGTTTCCCGGCTCGCCCTCACCCGGCAATTTCAGCATGACTTTTCGCGCTATCGTTGACAGAGCACAGTCGGTCAAGCATAGCGCTGGTCAGCAGGCTGGCGATGGGAAGGGAACGCATAAGGGGCTCCTCGCTTAAAATACGTTTTTCTCACTATATCATAATCCGGAATGTCTGTCAAACGATTTTACGCGATTCTACACCTCTGTTCTATTGAGTGGATGAAGAAAACTGGCCACAGTCGTGTGTGATCTATACCAGACAGGATAATACTATGACAAGTTCAGTAATAGATCCCGCTGTGGAACCTCCGTTCGACACGAAGAGTTGGTCCTTCATTGACAGCAGCGGAGGGGTTCATCCTGGGCCCGGCGGCCAATGTTTTGACTTGAAATTGGGGAACATTGTGGCATAATAAAAGAGAAATAAGTTCCCCAAGGGAGAGCGGCATGAATAACAATTATCCTCAGATACAGGAGCTGCTGCACCAAAAAGCGGACCTGCAGGTCAGGTTCGATCTGCTTCCTTATGACGGCAGCCCCGAGATCAAAGATCGGGATGGGAAGAGAAGTATCTGTACATCCGCAAGCGCGTTGGAAGTCGGCTGACCTCGACTTATGTGGGGAACTATTCCGACGAGCTGTATCAGCTCCTCCTCAGAAACGCCCGCGAGGCGAGAGAGCTGAAAAAGCATATCCGCAGGCTGGACAAGGAGCTTGCCGAGCTGGGATATTCGGACGCGGAGCTCTCGGCCAGGGTCATGCTAAATCTTGACTATGCCCGGGCCAATATGAAGTCGAACATATATGACCAGGCTGTGCTGGAGGGTGTGGCCACTACGTTCCCCCAGACGGAGGACATTATTGAGAATGGGAAAGTCAGCGGCATGGTGGCCTCCGATGTGCAGAAGATATTGAACCTGAAGCACGCGTGGGAGTTTATCCTGGATAGGGATGTGATCAGTTATCCGACGGATTATTCCATCCTTTGCCACATCGCAAAGCTGGTAAACGAGGGCTTTTATCAGGACGGAGGGCGTATCCGCGGCGTCCCGGTCGCCATCGGCGGAACGAGCTATATCCCGCCGCTGCCGATAGAGAGCGTGGTGAAGGAGCATATCGGGGATATCCTGAAAAACGCGCTGCCGCCGGAGGAAAAGGCGATCGCGCTGTGCCTGTACTGCATAAAGACGCAAATTTTCAACGACGGCAACAAACGGGCGGCGGTGATATTTGCGAACCACTATATGATATCTCAGGGTGCGGGGATGATCATTATCCCGGAAAAGGAGGTGCCGGAGTTCAAAAAGCTCCTGGTGGCGTCTTATGAGGGCACCGGCGTCGATGAGATCATGGGGTTTATGAAAGAAAATGCGTCAAGACGTTCTGACGCGGCAGATTTAAAGATGTAATTTCCTTCTCATTTCATATCCCTCTTTTCTATCAGCAATTTACAAACCGTCACCAGCAATGCACAAAATAACAGAATGATTGGGAAAACAGGACTCCACGCATTTGTGATAACTCCAATCAGTACTGCAATGCCTGTTATGGGTAAAGCCACATAAATCCATGCAAATTTACCCCTTGTATTTTTCTTTTTAATGTATTCGGCATTTTGTGTGATAATATTCTCTGCGTGGATAGATGTACCCGCTATAATCAAAAGCATAACAGCGGCAGCGTCCATAAACCAGTTTAAGGCATTGCAGATTTCTCTACCAATTATGCTTTCAGCCATAAACAAAAATTCCGAACCAAAAAAGAATAAAAGAACGCCTAAAATTATCATACTAACATATCTTTTTCTGTTTCGATTGCTTTCTTCACGAAAAGCCTTTATTAACGTGTCATCAAAGATCAACGCTTTAGTATGGATTTCTTGATAATACTTTGGTTGAAATAAGGTCCAAATCAAAATAGCAATACCGATTGCTATGCTTCCCCAATATAGAGGTAGTAACATCTGTCTGTAATCAGAAAAGCAACCAAAAACATCAGAAACGACAATTAGACCTACGCCGCAAGCAATTTTCTTTGCTCGTTCCCTTTTATAAGAAAGAAAACCATCGATCATTTCACGGCTCATATAATAGCCGTCTGTCTGCGTATTCTCATCGGGGCTTTTCTCTTTAAGCAGATAGTCTAATGTGACGCCAAACATATTACTTATTTGCAATAACTTATCTGTTTCCGGCGTTCCCCGATCACTTTCCCATTTGCTTACAGCTTGCCGGGATACATTAAGCAGTCCTGCAAATTCTTCTTGTGAATAACCTTTTTCCTTACGGAGAACTTTTAATTTTTCTCCAAACGTCATATTATAAATCCTCGCTTTCTTTTCTCTTTTTGGATTATAGGGAAAAACCCGTGTAAATACCACCAATTCTGCGTATCATTTTGTCAATTTTGCGTATCATTCTGGATTTTGTGGCCTTTTTTGCCCATCAGCGGACTTTTCCGCGTTTTTTGGTATCAGAACATACGACTAAATTTAGCAGCGCCAGTTATGTGCTTTTCCTCGCATAACTTCTGTACCCGCCTTTCGGAAATGCCCCACTTTTTCACTGTTTCGGGGCAGAAATATATTCAGGTATTTGGTTTATCCTCCCGACAATTATTTCTCTCTTGTTATTATATACGGCTGGTCGAATAGAATCAATAGCTGCTCCGTAGATTCGCCGCAGATGCACCGTTGCAGTCTTTGCAGATTGCAGCGTTTTTCCTTATAATTAGGATGATCGAACAGCAGCCGGTATATTGGAGCGCCCGGAGTATCGGAGGCATACGGCGAACTCCAAGACCTACCGGCAGTCCTATGTCTCTACTGGAAAACCTGCAAAACGGAGAAACGCATAGCCCGCAAGCTACGCCGTTTCCCGAAAATAATCCTATGCTGTTTTATGAGTGCTGCCCGACCGATGGGCAGATTTTTTTGCAAATATACCTTGACAGATGAAGTATATCGTGATATTATGCTGACAGAAGATACCTCGTGTGACGAGGTAGAAAAAGGAACAGACAGAAGGGAGGGGCGGATATGTCCATTTCCGCAGACATACTGCGGGGGCACACGGACGCCATCATACTGGCCCAGCTCATGGAGCGCGACAGCTACGGCTATGAGATCAACAAAAACGTCTCCCAGCGCACCGGCGGGGCCTATGGTTTCAAGGAGGCCACCCTATACACCGCTTTCAAGCGGCTGGAGCAGAACGGCTTCATCACCTCCTATTGGGGTGAGGACGGACCGGGGGCCCGGCGGCGGTATTACGCCATCACCGAGGCGGGCATGCGCCAGCTGGCGGCGGACAGACAGGAGTGGAACGAGACCCGGGCGGTGTTGGACGCCCTGATATCATTCAAGGAGGGATGAGCGATGGAGGATATCAAGAGAAGATTTTCCAACGGGATCGCGGCAAAGCTGGCGGGCGCGGCGGAGAGCGACGACAAGACCGACATGGTGGAGGAGCTGGCGGACAATCTATACCGCCGGTATGAGGATATGCTGGCCGCCGGAACGGCGCCGGAGGAGGCGTTCGACCGGGCCATGGGGGAGCTGGGCGACGTGGACGAGCTGACGGCCTATCTCAACAGCCTGGAGCCGGATGAGGGGCGCCGGACGGGAGAGACCGGCGCCGACGCGGACGGGCTTTTCCGGACCCTGGAGGACATGGGCAGGACCATCGGCCAGATGGCGAAGGAGATGGGCCAGATGGCGGGGAACTTCTTTAACAGCAGCGACTTCCGGGACGCGGTGAACGAGGGAAAGCGGGCCGCCAGGGAGGCGAAGGAGTTTATCAAGGGCATGGCGGGCACCGAGTGGAACGGCGCTTCGGTGCATATCAATATAGACGACGACGGCACGGTCAGCGGGAAGGCAAAGGACTTCGGCTGGTCAGGTACCGGCGACGACGAGGAGCGGGGCATCCCCTCCCAGGGCGTGCTGCGCCTGGATGTTGAGACCACGGGGGATGTGGACATATATCTGGACGGCGATGGGAACGCGCCTATCCAGGTGGAGGGGAATATGTCCCGGATGGACGTGTTCGTCACCGAGGAGGGGGTGCTGACGGTCCGGCCCCAGCTCACGGCCAGCAATCAGTTCTTCTCCTTCCGGGGGGCGTCCAGCCAGGACGTGTCCCTGACCATCCCGGCCCGGCGCTGGGAGAGCATCCGGGTGGTCACCGCCAACGGGGACGTGGACATAGGCGGCGAGCTGGAGGTGGGGCTGCTCTCTGTCAGGACCGCCAGCGGCGATGTGGACTGCCGGGTGAACAGCTGCGAGCAGGCGGAATTCAAGACGGCCAGCGGCGATGTGAGCCTGGAGGGGAACGCCGCCCAGGCGCAGGCGGAGACGGCCAGCGGCGACGTGTCCTTCGACGGGCCTATGGGCCAGGTGACGGTCTCCACCGCCAGCGGCGACACAGAGCTGACCGGCTCCGTGTGGAAGGCGCGGGTGAAGAGCATGAGCGGCGACGTGCGTGTGGAGAGCATGACCCTCCCGGCGGAGATGGACCTGTCGTCCAAGAGCGGCGACGTGGAGGTCCGCGTCCCGGACAACGGCCCGTTCAAGGTGAACGCCTCCAGCGTCAGCGGCACGGTGGACCTGCGGCCCTTCGCCCAGTGGTCCTGGTCCGGCGCCGCCGACCCCAACGCCCCTACCCCGCAGTACTCTCTTTCCAGTATCAGCGGCGACGTGTCGCTGGACAAATACTGACCTCCTGCGTAAGAAAAGGGACCGGTGCAGATGAACGTCTGCACCGGTCCTGACTATTTTTACCCAGAGAGGGACTACTTCATATAATACGCCGCGACGACGCTGGATACCAGGATGCCGTCCACCTCGCCCTTCATCAGGGCCTGGAACAGCCCCTCCGTGTTGGTCTGGTAGATGATGGAGCCCAGGCTGGACACGAATTTCTCGCTCTTTTTGCCCTTATAGAGCACCTCCTCGTCCGCCACGGATACGCCCAGGATCTTGCCCTTCATGCCGGAGCGGCTGCGGATGTGGCTGCCGGAGCGGGTCACCAGCACATACTGGCTGGTCAGATAGGCGGGGGAGGTGTCCAGGCTGCTGGTGATAAGGTCCTCGGGCACGGCCATGGCGATGTCGATGTTCCCGGCGTTCAGCTCCACCTCCGCGTTGGCCATCTCAATGGGATAAAAGACCATGTTCCAGCCCAGGTATCCGCAGATATAGCCGATCATGTCCACGTCAAAGCCCTGGTACACGCCGCCGGTGAAAAAGCTCAGGGGCATATTGCTCAGGTCGATGCCCACGATGACGGTGCGGTCGGGTTTTGACTCCCACAGGTCTTCCATGGCCCCCTGGCGGCCCTTGACGCTCACCAGGTTTTCTCCGAACCAGCTGATGGAGGTGGTCCGCAGGGTGCTGGTGGCCGCCAGCTCCTCCATGGCTGCCGACACGTACTCCCGGAGCCTGTCCCCCTTGCGGAAGGCGAGGTAATAGTTGCCCTCGCCGCTGTATTCGTCGATGATGCGGAAGCCGCCGCCCCCGCCGCAGGCGGACATGGGCAAAAGCATGGCCGCGCACAGCGCAAGGCATATCACGGCCCGGCGTATCCTCATGGTCGCTCCCCCTTTGAAAACAAAAGCCGCACATTCCGTGCGGCCTTTATATTAACCGATATCCGGACGAAAATCAAGGACATGTTGCGGCCGGTCCTGTCAGTACTTTCCGCTGTAGCCCTCCAGGAAGCGGCGGGTCCGCTCCTGGGTGGGGGCGTCGATGACCTGATGGGGGTCGCCCTCCTCCACCACCACGCCGCCGTCCATGAAGATGACCCGGCTGGACACGTCCCGGGCGAAGGCCATCTCGTGGGTGACGATGACCATGGTGGTCTCGTCGTCGGCCAGCTGGCGGATGACCCGCAGCACCTCCTGGGTCAGCTCCGGGTCCAGGGCGGAGGTGGGCTCGTCAAAGCACAGTATGTCCGGCCGCAGGGCCAGGGCCCTGGCAATGGCCACCCGCTGCTGCTGGCCGCCGGAGAGCTGGTGGGGATAGTTGTCCATCCGGTCGGCCAGGCCCATCCGGGCCAGGAGCCGACGGGCGTCGTCCTCGATGGCGGCGAACAGCTCCTTTTTCCGGTCCCTATAATCCGCCTCCTCTTTGGCCAGCATCTTTCGGGCCAGGGTCACGTTTTCCAGGGCAGTATACTGGGGGAACAGGTTGAAGGACTGGAACACCAGCCCGAAGTGGAGCCGGTTGCGGCGGATGTCCGCCTCCCGCCGGGCGGCGGGGTCGGCGGCGTCGAAAATGGTCTCGCCGTTCACGGCGATGGAGCCCCCGTCCGGGGTCTCCAGAAAGTTCAGGCACCGCAGAAGCGTGGTCTTGCCGGAGCCGGAGGAGCCGATGACGGACACCACCTGTCCCTTCTCCAGGGAGAAGCTGATGCCCTTGAGCACCTCGGTGCTGCCGAAGCTCTTGCGGATATCTTTTACCTCCAGGATAGGCATAGGTTCCTCCTCTCAGCGGAAATAGTCCAGCCGCTTTTCCAGCTTCCCCAGCAGCACCGTGACGATGCCGTTGAAGATAAGGTAGTATACGGCGGTGAAAAACAGCGGCCAGATGGCGCCGGCGATGCCGTGGGAGCCCTTCAGGAACGACTGCCCAGCCCAGATGATCTCCTGCAGGGCGATGATGCGGGCCAGGGCCGTGTCCTTGACAAGGGTGATGACCTCGTTGGACATGGGCGGGACGATGCGCTTGATGACCTGCAGAAGGGTGACCTTGAAGAAGATCTGGCTCTTCGTCATGCCCAGCACCAGGCCCGCCTCCTGCTGGCCCCTGGGCACGGACTGGATGCCGCCCCGGTATATCTCGGAGAAGTAGCAGGCGTAGTTGAAGATGAACGCGATGGCGGAGGCCAGGAATCGGCCTGCCTCGCCCTTGCCCCAGATGTTGCTGCCGAGCACCATCCCAGGGAAGTAGAAGATGATGAGCAGCTGTATCATCAAAGGGGTGCCCCGGACCACCCATACCACCAGCCGGGTCAGTATGCTCAGGGGCTTGAAGCGGCTCATGGAGCCGAAGGCGATCACCAGCCCCAGGGGGATGGCCCCCAGGCCCGTCACGAAAAAGAGATTCAGGGTCTGCAAAAAGCCTACGTTCAGGGCCTTGAGGACGATGGGCATCTGTTGGAGTATCTGGTCCATGGAATATTCCTCGGAAAACAGTTTTTTGCCGGGGAGAGCGGAGCTCTCCCCGGTAATGGTCGGATGATATGCTGCGGGTTACGCGGCGGCCTCCGCGGCGGCGGTCTGGTCGATCAGGGCGGCCTGGACGCCATAGGTCTCGGCGACCTCCTGCATGGTGCCGTCCTCATAGGAGGCCAGGAAGAACTCGTTCAGCGCCGCGGCCAGGTCGGAGCCCTTGCGGAAGCCCACGCCGTACTCCTCGCTGTTCAGGTTCACGGTGTTTATCAGGCCCTCGTAGCCGGTGCCCTCGCCCACCATGGCGGCGGCCATCAGCAGGTCGATGACGGCGGCGTCGGAGGTGCCCGCGCTGACCTCCAGCAGGGCGTCGGCCTGGGTCAGGACCGCGGTGTACTCGTTGCCGAGGGCCTCCACCTGGTCCTCACCGGCGCTTCCGGCCTCCACCGCGAACACCAGGCCATCCAGGTCCTCGGCGGACTGGTACTGGTCGGCCACGTCAGCGGGGACGATGACCGTCTGGGCGTTCTGGCAGTAAGCGTTGGAGCACTCCATGGCCGCCATGACCTCGTCGTTGAGGGTCATGCCGTTCCAGACCACGTCGATGGTCTTGGCCTCCAGCTCCAGGACCTTGTTGTCCCACTCGATCTCCACGAACTCCACGTCCACGCCCAGGCTCTCGGCAAAGGCCTTGGCCATGTCCGCGTCAAAGCCTATCCACTCGCCGTTCTCGTCCCGGTAGTCCATGGGCTCGAACTCGGTGATGCCCACCACCAGCACGCCCTTGTCCTGGACGTAGGCCAGGTCGCTTTCGGCCTCGTCGGCCAGGGCGGGTACGGAGATGGCCAGCAGCATCAGCGCCGCCAGAGCAAGAGAGATGATCTTTTTCATTTTTGGGTTCCTCCTGTGTGTTTTGTTGTTTGTGTTTAGCATACTACCACATTAGCGAGATAAAGTAAAGCCCTTTTTTGCGGGCGCCGCCGATTTTTTACATTTTGTTCACCCATGCCTTGAAGGTGGGTATATAATTAGTTTACAATGAACAAGGCGCATTTACGCTGCACAGGACGCGCCGGGCCGCCCGGCCCGGCGGGAAGGAGGAGCTTATGGCGAAGAAAGCGCTTATCGTTGAGGACGACGGCAACATATCGGAGCTGCTGCGGCTGTATCTGGAGAGGGACGGGTTCGAGGTGCTCCAGGCGGCGGACGGCGCCCGGGGGGTGGACCTGGCCCGGAGCTCTGAGCCGGATATCATACTGCTGGACATCATGCTGCCGGTGAAGGACGGCTGGCAGGTGTGCCGGGAGGTGCGGGGCTTTTCCAAGACGCCCATTTTGATGCTCACCGCCAAGGGAGAGACCAGGGACAAGGTGGCGGGCCTGGAGATGGGCGCGGACGACTATATCACCAAGCCCTTTGAGATAAAGGAGCTGCTGGCCCGCGTCCACGCGGTGCTGCGCCGGACGGACGGGACGGCGGAGGACAAGCCCCGGCGGCTGGAGTTCGACAAGCTGATCATCAACCTGGACTCCTACGAGCTGGTGGTGAACGGGGTGAAGATAGACACGCCCCCCAAGGAGATGGAGCTGCTGTTCCACCTGGCCTCCGCCCCCAACCGGGTGTACACCCGCAACCAGCTTCTGGACGAGGTGTGGGGCTTCGACTACTTCGGCGACTCCCGGACCGTGGACGTGCACATCAAGCGCCTGCGGGAAAAGCTGGAGGGCGTCAGCGACCAGTGGCGGCTGAAGACCGTCTGGGGCGTGGGGTATAAGTTCGAGGTCGGAGAAGCGTAAGGGTGAAGCGGAGCGTTTTTTTCAGGAACTTCATGGTCACCACGGGCATGTTCGCGGTGTGCTTCATCGTGTTCGGCCTGACCATGCTCATCATGGGCCGGGCCTTTCTCATCCGGGAAAAGCAGGCCAACCTGTACGCCACCGCCGGGGAGGTCCGCCGCTACGCCGAGGCCATGCACACGGAGGGGGAGCTGGGGAGCTGGGAGCTGCGGATGAACCTGGCCGCCATCGCCCAGAGCACCGGGGACCATATATTCCTGGCTGACAGCGCCGGGCTTGTGGTGTCCAGCTCCGACCGGGACGCGGCCTCCCCCTATATAGGCCGCCAGCTGCCCCAGGCCGTGGTGGACGCCCTCCGGAAGGACGGGTCTTACGAGGCGCTGACCACCCTTGACGGGTTTTATGACGGGCTGTATTATGTGGTGGCGGAGCCCATCGCGGACGAGGACGGCCAGACCGTGGGCTATGTGTTCGTCAACTACGCCGGGTCCGGTGTGTTCGGGGTGTGGAGCGGGTTCATCATGGTCTTCATCCTCATCGCCGTGGGGGTGCTGACGCTGGCCATCGCCTTCGAGTACGCCAATGACCGGCGCCTTGCCCGGCCCCTGAACGAGATGGCCGAGGCGGCCCACCGGTTCGCCCGGGGGGATTACAGCGCCAGGGTCAGCCCCTATCCCGACGAAGACGAGATCGGCACGCTCACCCAGGCGTTTAACACCATGGCCGACAGTCTGGAGCGCAACGAGTCCCGCCGCCGGGAGTTCATCGCCAACGTCTCCCATGAGCTGCGTACCCCCATGACCGCCATCGCCGGGTTTGCCGACGGCATCCTGGACGGGACCATCCCCCCCGAGGAGGAGAAGCGGTATTTGCAGACCATCTCCTCGGAGACGAAGCGCCTGGGGCGGCTGGTGCGCAGTATGCTGGACATGTCCCGGATGCGGGACGCGGACCCCGCCCGGCGGGAGCAGTCCTTCGACCTGGGGGAGATGGTGGTGCAGACCATGCTGAGCCTGGAGTCCAGGGTGGACGCCAAGGGACTGAGCGTGGACCTGAATATGCCCGAGGACGCCCTGCTGGTCAAGGGAGATGTGGACGCGCTGACCAGGGTGGTGTATAATCTGGTGGACAACGCGATAAAATTCGCTTGGGAGGGCACGGCGCTCACCGTCAGCATCTGGAAGGAGAACGGCCACGCCTACACCGCGGTGCAGGACGTGGGCCAGACCATCCCCCCGGAGGAACTGCCCCTGATATTCGACCGGTTCCACAAGGCCGACCGGTCCCGCAGCCAGGACCGGGAGGGCGTGGGCCTGGGCCTTTACATGGTCAGGCAGATACTGTCCGACCACGACCAGGACGTGTTCGTCACCAGTGAAAACGGCGTGACTGTGTTCACCTTCACCCTGGCCCTGGCGGAAAATGGACGGGCCCCGACGCGGGGCCCGGAGAGGGCGGAGGAGTGACGCCGCTATAGAAGGAGGAAACGATATGCCCCAGAACACCGGCCCCGGACAGGAGAATTGGTACAGCGGCGGCGAGGAGGCCCGGCAGAAAAGCGACTGGTACGCCGCTATGCCCCCCAAGAGCCCCGGACCTGCCGCGCCCGCGCCCGAGGAATACACAGGCGGCAGGATGAAGGTCTTGTCCCTGACCGTGTGCGGGGTGCTGGTGTGCGCGGCGGCGGTGATCGCCGTGCTGAACAGCGGCTTTGTCCAGCGCCTGCGGGGGATGGAGCTCCAGGGCTCCGACAGGGCCTACAGCTATGCCTACGATTTCGGCGACGGGGGCGGCGCGTCTCCGGTCCTGCCCGAGGAGCAGTACGACGACTTCCGGGATTATTTTGAAAACTATTACACCGGCTCCGGGGAGGTGGACATCCCACGGGCCCCCACGGACACCGGCATGCGCCTGACGCTCCAGGCCCAGCGGGGGGAGGAGCTCTCCCTGCGGGAGATATACGACCGGGTGGGCCCGGCGGTGGTGAGCATCACCGCCTACGTGGACGGGGAGGAGTACAGCTGGGGCACCGGCGTGTGCTTCGACGGCGACGGGTATATCGTCACCAACACCCACATCCTCCAGAGCGCGGACCGGGCGCGGGTCGTCTTCCCGGACGGGCGGGACTTTGAGGCCCTGCTGGTGGGCGCCGACGAGAGCAGCGACATCGCCGTGCTGAAGGCCGAGGGCGGCCAGGACCTGCCTTGGGCGGAATTCGGCCGCTCCGCCGCCCTGCGGGTGGGAGACCAGGTGGCGGCCATCGGCAATCCCCTGGGGGAGATATACAGCGGCACCATGACAAACGGCATCATCTCCGCCATTGACAGGAGCGTCACCTACCAGGGCCACACCATGACCCTTTTGCAGACGAACGCCGCCCTGAACGAGGGCAATTCCGGCGGGCCCCTCATCAACGGGGAGGGCCAGGTGGTGGGCATCACCAATATGAAGGTCATGGGCTCCTTCGCCGCCTCGGTGGAGGGCATCGGCTTTGCCATCCCCTCGTCGGTGGTGAAGAGCATCGCCGATGAGCTGCTGGAAAAGGGCGTGGTGTCCGGAGAGCCCACCATCGGCATCGTGGCCGGGTCCGTGAACGACGAGGCCATGGCGCTCTATGGCCTTCCCAGCGGCATCTATGTGACCGAGGTCAGCGAGGGCTCCGACGCCAGGGCCAAGGGCCTGCGGGAGGGGGACGTCATCACCGCCGTCAACGGCATCCACGTCACCGCCGTGGACCAGGTCAACGCCATCAAGGAGGGTATGTCGGTGGGGGACTCCATCACCGTCTCTGTCTACCGGGACGGGGAGACCTTCGAT
>CANRNA010000036.1 GCA_947631805.1 uncultured Oscillospiraceae bacterium
AAGCACTTGGCCGGGTGGAAGTTATACACCAGAAAGCCGAACAGCCCGCCGGTCATCCCCGCGGCGAATATGGCCAGGGAGCTGTAGCGCACCCCCCACATCACGGCGATGGCCGTGTAGCAGATGAATACCGGCACCGACACGCTGGCCGCCAGGCCGTCCAGTCCGTCGGTGATGTTCACCGCGTTCACCGTGCCCACGATGATGAAGGCCGCCAGGACGAAATACAGCCACTCCGGCACCCGGATGGTCACGTTCCAGAAGGGCACATACAGGGTGGGGGTCAGATACCCCTCCAGCCGCAGCAGGTACAGCAGGGCGATGGCCACCACCAGCTGCAAAATGAACTTGGCCTTGGCCGACAGGCCCAGATTCTGCTTTTTCTTCAGCTTTTCATAGTCGTCCAGAAAGCCGATGGCACCGTAAAACAGGGAGAACACCAGCACGAACACTGACCCCAGCTCTCCCCCCCGGATATAGAGGAAGCCCAGGGTGAACACCACGGCCGTCACGGCGGTGATGAACAGCACGCCCCCCATGGTGGGGGTCCCGGCCTTGGACTTGTGCCAGTTGGGGCCGATCTCCTTGATCTCCTGCCCGGCCTTGATGCGCCGCAGCCAGGGCACATAGGCGGTGCCAAGCAGCGCCGCCACGATGAACGCCGCCAGGAAGCTGAGCAAAAGTCGTGTGGTCATGTCCTTGTCTCCTCATTCTTGCGCATATAGTCCGCCACGACCTCCCGCTCGTCCAGGTGGCGCTTTACGCCCCCTATCTCCTGATAGGTCTCGTGGCCCTTCCCTGCCAGGACGATCACGTCCCCCGGCCGGTGGTGGTCGATGGCCCAGCGGATGGCGGCGGGCCGGTCCGGTATCACTGTCTTGGGGGCGTTCTGGGGCATACCGGCCAGGATGTCGGCGATGATGGCCTCCGGGTCCTCCGAGCGGGGATTGTCGCTGGTGACCACGGAGAAGTCCGCCTCCCGGGCGGCGATGGCCCCCATGAGGGGCCGCTTTGTCCTGTCCCGGTCCCCGCCGCAGCCGAACAGAGCCACCAGCCGCCCGGCGGACACCTGCTTCATGGCCCGGAGCACCTTTTCCAGGGCGTCCGGGGTATGGGCGTAGTCGATGACGATGGTGAAGTCCGCCCCCGTGGGGACCACCTCCACCCGGCCCTTCACCCCCGCGGCCCGCCCCAGAGAGGCGGCGCAGGAGCCAAGCCCAATGCCGAGCATACGCCCGGCGGCCAGAGCTGTCAAGGCGTTTTCCACGGAAAAGGCCCCCGGTATACCCAGGCGCACCGGCACCCGCTCGCTCCCCTCCACGGCCGTGAAGGCCACCGCGTCGGCGGACAGCTCCACGTCCTCCGCCCGCAGGTCGGCCTCCCCGCCCCTGGGGGAGAAGGTCATCATCGGGCACCTGGCCCGCTCCAGCATGAACGGGGCCCAGGGGTCGTCCCCGTTCACGGCCCCCCGCCCGCACCGGGAAAAGAGCGCGGCCTTTGCCCCGGCGTAGCTCTCCATGGTCTTGTGGAAGTCCAGATGGTCCTGGGTCAGGTTGGTGAACAGCCCCGCCTGGAAGCGCACTCCCGCCACCCGGTCCAGAGCCAGGGCGTGGGAGGACACCTCCATCACGCAGTGGGTGCACCCGGCCTGGGTCATCTCATAAAAGAGCTTTTGCAGGTCATACGACTCGGGGGTGGTCCGCTCCGTGGGCATCTCCCTGTCCCCTATCCAGTTGGAGATGGTGCCCACCAGGCCCACCCGGGCCCCCAGGCAGTCCTCCAGGAGGTGCTTGATGAGGATGGTGGAGGTGGTCTTGCCGTTTGTGCCGGTGACGCCCACCATGGTCATCTTCTCCGCCGGATGGCCGAAGTAGGCCGCCGACACCAGCGCCAGGGCCAGGCGGCTGTCGGAGGTGAGCACGTAGGCCGTCCCCGCCTTCTCCGGGGGGCGCTGGCAGAGCACCGCCGCCGCGCCCTTCTCCACCGCCATGGGTATGAACCGGTGGCCGTCGCTTCGCAGCCCCTCCACCGCCACGAACAGGTCTCCGGGCTCCACGGCCCGGGAGTCGTAGCGTATATCGCGTATTTCCGTGTCTGGGTCCGCCTTAAGGGCGGTCACCGGGATACAGCCGATAAGCTCTCGCAGTTTCATACTTCTCACCAGATAGTCAGTTTGGTGCTGTCGTTGAGGGTCACCGTTATCACCGTGCCCCGGTCCACCAGGGTGCCCTCCGCCGGGTCCTGGCTCACGGTCATGATGATGGAGCTGTTGAGCATGGTCCCCTCGCCCCGCACATACAGGTCGTCCCATCCGGCCCAGTTGCGGGCCACCTGGTAGGACAGGCCCAGCAGGTTGGGCACGGCCACCTGCTCGGTGCTGGGCTGCTCGTCGCAGTAGAGGATGATCTCGCTGCCCGCGGCGATCTTGGCCCCCCCGTTGGGGAGCTGGGCCGTGACGGCCGCGCCGCTGCCGTTGACGGCCTTCACGGTGAAGCCCGCCTCCTGCAGGGCAGCCTCCGCCTCGCCCACGGTCTTGCCCACCACTCTGGGCACGCGCACGTCCACGATGGCCTCCTCGCCCTCGCCGTACTCCGGCTCAACCCCCAGATAGGGCAGCACATCCGCCAGGATGCCCCCCACCTTGGGCGCGGCCATCTGGCCGCCGCTGACCACGAACTTGTTCTCCGGGCCGGGGTTTTCCAGCAGCACCAGTACCGCCACCTTCGGGTCGTCCGCCGGGGCAAAGCCCAGGAAGGAGCAGATATACTTCTTCGTGCCGTGGACGGCCTCATAGACCACGTCCTCGGAGGTGCCGGTCTTGCCGGCCACCCGGTAGCCCGCTACGTAGGCGTTGGTACCGGTGCCCTCCTCCACGTTGCCGACGACCTGCTCCAGTATCTCGCAGCAGGTCTTGCTGGTCTCCTCGCTGATGACCTGGCGCACCACGGTGGGCTCGGTCTGGCTGGCGATGGTGCCGTCGGCGTTGAGCACCTCGCTGACGAAGTAGGGCTTCATCAGATACCCGCCGTTTGCCACGGCGCTCACCGCCGTGATCAGCTGCAGGGGGGTGATGGTGAAGGTCTGGCCGAAGGCCGCCGCCGCCAGCTGGGACAGGTTCGTCCTGTCATAGAAGGTGTCCTCGTCCCACCAAAGGCTCCCCGCCTCGCCAGTCAGGTCCACTCCGGTCTTGTCGAACAGGCCGAAGGCCCGCAGATACTTGTAAAACCGCTGGGCCCCGATGCTCAGGCCGATGTTCACGAACGCCACGTTGCAGGAGTGCATGGTGGCCTCCGCCAGGGTCTGGTCCTTGTGACCGTAAATGTTGGAGCAGTTCAGGGGGTCAGTACGGCCCAGCACGTCTATGCTGCCGCCGCAGTAGAAGGTGGAGTTCTCGTTGATGGCCCCGGTCTCCAGGCCGGTGGCCAGGGTGATGATCTTGAAAACGGAGCCGGGCTCATAGGTCTCGGTGAGGGCCTTGTTGCGCCACATCTCCGCCCGCTCCTCGTTCACCAGGGCGTCCCGCTCCTCGGTGGTCAGGCCCGCCAGATTGGAGTCCACCCGCTCCTGGGCCTCGGGGCTCAGGACCAGGTAGTTGTTCAGGTCAAAGTTGCCCAGGGACGCCATAGCCAGTATGCCCCCGGTCTTCACGTCCATGACGATGCCCGCCGCGCCGTCCTGCAGGTCGTAATCGGTCATGGCCGTCTGCAGGTGCTTTTCCAGATACCGCTGGACGGTCTCGTCCAGGGTCAGCACGATGCTCTGGCCGTCCTCGGCGTCATAGTAGTCCTCAAAATCCGTGAACATCATGTCCGTGCCCAGGTTGGTGGTGGCCCGGACGATGCGCCCGTCCACCCCGGACAGCACGTCGTCATAGTAGTATTCCAGCCCCGCCAGGCCGTGGTCGTCGCTGCCCACGAAGCCGATGACGTGGCTGGCCAGGCTGCTGTAGGGATAATACCGCTTGCTGGCCTCCTCTATCTTCACGCCCTGGAATGCCTTCTGGTCGCCGTCCTCGTTGATATACCCGTTCTCCTTGAACTCCCGCACCTGGTCGGCCACATCGTCCTCCACCTTTCTGGCCACGGTGGAGTACCAGCTGTCGGTGTGGGACGTCATCTCCAGCACGGTGGCGTAATCCACCCCCAGTATGTCCGAAAGGCCCTTGGCGATGAGCTCCGGGTCCTCGCCGTACATCTTTATCTCCGCCGGGCTTATGTAGATATTGCTCACCGAGGCGCTCATGGCCAGGATGTTCATGTTCCGGTCGTAGATGGTCCCCCGCTTGGCCGTGACGGTGGTCTGGCGCAGCTGCTGCTCCATGGCCGCCGACTCGTACATATTGTGGTCCAAGATCTGCAGCTTGAACAGCCGCGCACCCAGCGCGATAAATGCAACTATGCCGCACACGACCATGAGGAACAGTGTGCGGCGGAGCATCATGCGGTTCGGTGATGCCTGTTGGTCAGCTTTATGTCTTTTAAACAGCATGGCGGATTCTCCTTTGGACGCCGGTGACTGTGCTATCGTCTCCCATCGTTACCAGTATAATACCCTTGTCAACCGAAAATACCTTCCGTCCACATTTTGATGGAGCCCAGCAGGTCCTGCAGTCCCACGGAGAACATATCCGCCTCCTCCTGGGTGACCACCTCCGCCCTGTCGGCCGAGGCCACGCCGGTGAGGTAATAGATCTGGTCGCTCTCGGGCTCCTGCATGCCATACTGCTCCGTGGCGACCTCTTCCACGTATTTCAGGTTGAAGATGGTCTCATACTCCACCTTCAGCTTGTCCCGCTCCGTCTCCAGAGTCCGTATCTGGTCCTCCAGCCTGGAGGCGGTGTCGGATATGTCGGTGAGCTTTATCTGGGCCAGCAGCGTCATGGTCAGCAGCACCGCCACGCACAGCGCTCCCAGCACGGACACCGGGGAGACGCCCTGGCGGCTCCGGGAGGCAGCGTGGGCGCCGGTCTGGCTGCGCACGTCCTCCTTTATCCACTCCCGCTGGCGCTGGCGCTCCCGCCGCCGGGGGCGGCGCTGGGGCTGCTCCTGCTCCTCCTCGTCGGGGTAGTACCCAGGCGCGGAAAAGTCATAGGCGAGGGTGCCGTCCACCGCGCCGGTGACGAAGTTATAGGTCTTGAAGGTCTTTACGTCAGCCATGCTCATACCCTCTCCGCTATCCTAAGGTGGGCGCTTCTGGCCCTGGGGTTGTCCGCCAGCTCCTCCCCGTCGGGGACGACGGGCTTGCGGGTGACGCTCCTGAGCGTCTGTACGAAGCCGCAGGTGCACACCGGAAAATCCGGGGGGCAGGTGCAGCCGTTCTCTCTCTTGCGGATGGCTTCCTTCACGATCCTGTCCTCCAGGGAGTGGAAGCTGATGACCAGAAGCCGCCCGCCGGGCAAAAGCCTGTCCGGGGCCGTATCCAGCATCCGCTCCAGGGAGCCCAGCTCGTCGTTCACGGCGATGCGCACCGCCTGGAAGCACCGCTTGGCCGGATGCTGCTTTTCCCGCAGGGCCGAGGCCGGAAGGGTCCGGCGGATGATGTCCACGAACTGGCCGGTGGTCTGGATGGGGGCCGTCCTGCGCTGGGCGGCCACCGCCGCCGCGATGCGCCCGGCGTACCGCTCCTCCCCGTAGCGCCAGAACACGCTCCGAAGCTCCGCCTCGGACCAGGTGTTCAGCACCTCCCGGGCCGTCAGGGGCGCCGTCTCGTCCATGCGCATGTCCAGCGGCGCGTCCTGCATGTAGGAAAAGCCCCTGGACCCGTCGTCCAGCTGGGGGGATGACACCCCCAAGTCGAACAGCATCCCGTTCACCTTTTCCACGCCCAGGCCGTCCAGTATCGCGTCCAGATCGGCGAAGTTGCCCTTCACCAGCTTTGCTCTGTCCCCGAAGGGGGCCAGCCGCCGGGCGGCGGATGCCAGGGCCCTGTCGTCCCTGTCTATGCCGATGAGCCGTCCCCGCGGGAGATTTTCCAATATGGCCTCCGCGTGGCCTCCCATGCCCAG
The DNA here is from genome assembly GCA_947631805.1 of uncultured Oscillospiraceae bacterium. Taxonomy (GTDB): domain Bacteria; phylum Bacillota; class Clostridia; order Oscillospirales; family Oscillospiraceae; genus CAJOIG01. Next base: position 6,005 of record CANRNA010000036.1, read on the forward strand.
AGTGCCGTCGATGTATGTACCGGCCGGGTCTATGTCCAGATACCGGACGCACTCCCGGAGCAAAACGCTCTTGTGCTCCATCAGAAGTCCAGCTCCTCCATGATCCGGGCGATGTTCTCCGGGGATGTCTCCTCCTCACGGACGGCCATCCAGGCGTCGCTGTCCCAGAACTCCGCGTGGTTGTTGGCCCCCAGGACGCTCACGTTCTTCACCAGCCCCGCCCACTGGCGCAGGTTGGCCGGTAAGAGGATGCGCCCCTGGGCGTCCAACTCGCACTTGCACGCCATGGAAAACAGTGACCGCACGCTGCGCTGGTTCCTGTAGCTCATGGCGTTGACCTTGTCGCTCAATATCTTCCACTGCTCCGCGTTGTACGCGTACAGGCACTTGTCCATGCTGATGGTGACGTAGAACTCGTTCCCGAGCTCCTCCCGCAGCCGCGCAGGGATGAAAAGCCGCCCTTTGGCGTCCAGTGAATGCTGATATTCGCCTGTCACGCGGCTCACCTCCTGCTCGTCTTGTGGGAGATTCAAACACTTTCCCCCACTTCGCCCCACCTTGCTCCCCATTATAGAGGCGCTTCGTGGAAATTGCAAGGGGAAAAATCAAGTTTTTTTAAGGATTTCTCTGCCAATTTTTTCCTATTGTGCTCCACCCTTTTTGGCCCCACAACATCTAGTTTTGACAGCTTCCCCCTCTCTATCCTGTCATATTTCGTCAGAAGAAACAGGGCATAAAAAATCTCCCCCGCGACAGGATACGTCGCGGAGGAGACCCATCGTATTCGATTTTTTCACACCTCGTACCGGCGGTACTCCCGGCCGTCCAGGGTCTTCCACAAAAACGTCCGGCCCTCCCAGGTCATGTAGCTCTTCTCGCTGCCCCACAGGGGCCGGGACACGGATCCGGGATTCAAATATAAAAAGGTGGGATGGGGCTCCGTGGCGGGCACATGGGTGTGGCCGTGGAGCAGGATGTCCCCCTGGCCCATGGGCGGCAGGCGGGAGGCATTATAGAGATGTCCATGGGTGGCGAACATCAGCTTGTCCCCCACCGGGAACACGGTGTACTCCGGCTCCACGGGAAAGTCCAGCATCCCCAGGTCGCCGTCGCTGTCGCAGTTGCCCCGGACGCAGCTGATCTTGTCTTTTATCCCGTTGAGCATATCCGCCACCGCGGCCTTGTCCCCCTCGATGAGGCCCGCGTGGAGCACATCCCCCAGCAGGAGCAGCCGCTCCGCCCCCTCCCGGGCGAAGGCGTCCATCAGCATTTTGCAGCACTCTGCCGACCCGTGCAGGTCGGAGGCGATCAGCCATTTCATTTCCGTCCCTCCGTATACATATTATTTATGGTCCTCAGTGTACCCCTCCGGCGGGGCGCTGTCAAGCCTCGCCATGAGCACGGCCCCCTCCCGGCGCAGCCACTGGCGGCTGTCCCGCCAGCGGGGGAGCACCCGCTCCACCTGGGCCCAGAACCGGGGGCTGTGGTCCATGACCAGCCTGTGGCAGAGCTCGTGGACCACCACATAGTCCCGCACGGCCTCCGGGGCCAGCATGAGCAGGCAGTTGAAGCTCAGGTCGCCCCGGCCGGAGCAGCTGCCCCACCGCGTCCTCTGCCGCCGGATGGTCACCCGGCCGTAATCCGTCCCCACCAGGGAGGCGAAGCGCCTGACCCGAGCCGGGAGGTCCTCCCGGGCCCCGGCGGCCAGCTCATCCAGTTCCCGGTCTGTGAGCGCCCCCGCCCGCGCCGCCGCCTCCCGGCGGGCCAGTGCCGTGCGCCGGTGGCGCTCTATCCACGCCGCCCTCTCTCCCAGCAGGGCCCGAAGCCGCTCCTGGCTCATCCCCCTGGGGGCCCGCACCAGCACGCTCCCGTCCGGCCGTATCTCCACCGACACGGTCCTGCGGCCGCTGCGGATGACCTCCGCCGCCCCGCCGCTGTATTCAATGGTATCTATAGAAAACACCCGCTTTCCATCCCATCCCGTGGGGCCGCCTCGATTGTAGCACCCTGTGCCTCCCGCCGCAACCGTATTATGAAAACAGCACTTTTTGCAATCGTCACAGCATCATACACTATGGTCATTGCGGATGATATCTGTTATCATGCGGCAAGAAACTTTTGGGAGGTTTTTTGTATGAGAAAGCATCTAGCGGTACTCCTGGCGGCGGCCCTGTTTCTGAGCCTTGCCGCCGTCCCGGCCAGCGCGGCCGAGGGGGAAAAGGTCCTGCGCCTCGCCTCGGAGAGCGACATCCTGACCATGGACGTGGCCCTGACCACCGACGACTACTTCATCCCCCACAACGTGTTCGACCGTCTCTTTGAGATCAAGGTCCAGCCCGACGGCTCCACGGACATCGTCCCCTCTCTGGTAGAGGACTACTCCGTGTCCGAGGACGGCCTGACCTACACCTTCCGCCTGGTGGAGGGCGTGACCTTCTCCAACGGCAATCCCCTCACCGCGGAGGACGTGAAGTACACCTTTGAGCGGCTCCTCACCGTGCCCGGCGGGTGCAACTACGACATCGCCCAGGAGGTGGACGGCGCCGACGCCCTCTTAAACGGCGAGACCGACGACCTGGCGGGCATCACCGTCAACGGCGACTATGAGCTGAGCGTGACCCTGGCCGCCCCCAACGCGGGCTATATCGCCGAGCTCACCTCTCCGGCCATGAGCGTGGTGGACAAGGAGACGTGCCAGAGCGTGGCGGCCTTCGGCATGGAGTGCGCCGACACCATCGGCTCCGGCCCCTACGTGGTGTCCGAGTGGGTGCCCAATGACCACTTCACCCTGGAGCGCAACGAGAACTACTGGGGCCAGGTCCCCGACGCCGATAGGGTCATCATGAGCGTGGTCCCCGACCCCAACACCCAGAACCTGATGTTCCAAAGCGGGGAGCTTGACATCATCGACCTGGACGCTTTGGACAGCTCCATCATCGACAGCGTGTACAAGACCACCTACGCCGACTCCATCGTCCCCGGCTACCGGGTTGGCGTGACGTTCATGAGCATGAACGAGAACAACGAGTATCTCTCCGACGTGAACGTGCGCCGGGCCATCCAGATGTCCATCGACCGGCAGGGCCTGCTGGATAACTTCTACGGCGGCGACGGCATCATCGAAAACGGCATGATCGCCACCGGCGTGTGGGGCCATAACGACGATTTGACCCCCATTGTCTACGACCCGGAGGGGGCGAAGGCCCTTCTGGCCGAAGCCGGTTATGAGCCGGGCGAGATATCCTTCGAGTTCTCCCTGGACTCCTCCGGCGGCGCCGCCACCCAGATGGTCTATCAGCAGATAGCCCAGGACCTGGCCGAAGTGGGCATCGACGCCCAGATACGCAGCTATGACGAGTCCGCCTGGCTGGACTTCCGCCGCACGGAGGAAATGCCCGCCTTCGTGGGCACCTGGACCATGGACTACAACGACCCGGCCAACATCCTGGCCACCTTCTTCTCCAACAGCACCTCCGGCCGCAGCCTGAATTACGCGGATCAGGCCGTCAAGGATCGGGTGGACGCCGCCTCCGCCATCATTGACGACGACGAGCGCATGGCCGAGTATCAGGCCATCGAGGAGGCCATCGTGGTGGAAGACGCCGCCGTGGTGCCCCTGTACGAGCGGGCCCACCTGTTCTGCATCGGCGAGAACGTTGCCTCCTTCGTCCCCCACTGGGCGGGGTTCTCCAACTTCTTCGTCCGCGATGTGGAAATGAAGTGAGCTGACACACATAACTGCCGCTGGGCGCCGGGTCTGCCGACGCCCAGCGCCCCGTATCCTCACCCCGCGAAAAGGAAGTGACATGATGAGCACCCTCAAGAGCATCCTCCGGCGCGTTTTGAGCTCCATCCCCGTGCTGATAGGGGTGGTGCTGGTGATATACCTCATTTTGCGCATATTGCCGGGCAACGCCATCCTGACCATGATGGGCGAGCACGCCCGGGAGGAGGTAGTCGCCCAGCTGTCGGCGGAGCTGGGACTGGATAAGCCCTGGTACGTGCAGTTTTGGGTGTACATCTCCGGCCTGTTCACCGGGGACATGGGCACCAGCATCAAATACCACAAGCCCGTGTCGGAGCTTCTGGCGGTCTACTTCCCCGTGACAGTGAAGCTGTCGTGCCTGGCGGCGCTGGTGGCCTGGGTCATCGGCATCCTGTGCGGGGCGGTGTCGGCCATGCGCAAGGATAAGCTTGCCGACCGGCTGGGCATGGGCTTTTCCCTGCTGGGCATCTCCGTGCCCGTGTTCATGACGGCCATGGTGCTGCAATACCTGTTCGCCTACAAGCTCAAGTGGTTCCCCCTCCAGGGCACCAAGGACGGCCTGGCGTCCTATGTGCTGCCCGCCATTGCCCTGGGCTGGAGCAGCGCCGGGTCCGTGGCCCGGCTCACCCGCTCCACCCTGCTGGAGGTCATGGGGGCGGACTTCATCGACACCGCCCGGTCCAAGGGCCGGAGCGTGTCCGGGGCGGTGGCGTTCCACGCCCTGCGAAACGCCCTCATCCCCGTGGTCACCGTCATGGCCATCCAGATATCCTCCCTGCTCTCCGGTGCGGTGATCACCGAGACCATCTTCAGCCTGCCGGGCATCGGACGGCTGTGCATCGACGCCATCTCCGGCCGGGATATCCCCCTTTTGCAGGGCTCGGTGGTCTTTGCCACGGTGCTGGTCATCGCGGGCAACCTGGTGGCGGACTGTCTTTACAGCGTACTGGACCCCCGCATCGGAAAGGAGAGCTGACATGGCGGTGTCTCACAGAAAAAAGGCCCCCGCCCTGTCCGGAGAGCTGGCGAGCCAGCTGGGAGAGAGCGAGAGCATAAAGGTGCGCCTGGGGCGCATGGCCCGGCACAACCGCCTGGCCGTGGTGTCGGCGGGGTTTTTGCTGCTGCTGGTGCTGGCCACCGTACTGGTGCCGGTGCTCAGCCCCTATGACCCGAATATAGGCGACGCCTCCCTCCGTCTCGGCGCCCCCTCCGCCGCCCACTGGCTGGGTACGGACGAGATGGGCCGGGACGTGCTGACCCGCCTGCTGTATGGGGCGCGCATCTCCCTGGCCGTGGGGGTGATACCCACCCTGGTGTCCATGGTCATCGGCGTAGCGCTGGGCGTCACGGCCGGTTACGTGGGCGGGAAGACGGACTATATCATCATGCGCCTGGCAGACGTGATGCTGGCCTTCCCCTCCATCCTGCTGGCCATGGTCATCATGTACACCCTGGGAGACGGGGTCATGAACATCTTCCTGGCCCTGGCGCTGATAGGCTGGGCCAGCGTGGCCCGGGTGGCCAGGAGCGAGACCATCTCCCTGAAGGAGAGCGAGTATGTCCAGGCGGCCCGGAGCATCGGCGTGGGGCCCCTCTCCATCATCCTCCGGCACATCCTGCCCAACTGCCTGCCCTCGCTTATCGTGCTGTTCACCCTGAACATCCCCTCCGCCATCCTGTCGGAGAGCTCCCTGAGCTTTCTGGGGGTGGGCGTGCA
>CANRNA010000037.1 GCA_947631805.1 uncultured Oscillospiraceae bacterium
CGCATGGGCGCGGCGGCGCGGGTGGCGTCGTTTTCATCCCGGCGGGCCATGTCCGCCGTCACCTCCTCCAGGGTGCTTTTGTCCCCCTTGGCGGCCAGCTCCGCCAGGCGGCGGGCCGCCCGGGCCCGGAGAGAGGCGGTGAGGAATATCTTCAGCCCCGCCTCCGGCAGCACTACCGTGCCGATGTCCCGGCCGTCCATGACGGCGCTGTGGACGCGGGCCGTGGCCCGCTGCATCTCCAGCAGATACGCCCGCACCGCCGGGATGGCCGACACCGCCGAGGCGTACATGCTCATCTCCGGGCTGCGGATGAGCCCGGACACGTCCTCCCCGTCCAGATACATCCGCTGGGTCCCGTCGGGGCCGTAGTCGAAGCGGATGGAGATGTCCGGCAGCAGCGCCGCCACGGCGGCAGGGTCATGGGGGTCCCGCCCCGCCCGGAACACCGCCAGCCCCACCGTCCGGTAGATGGCGCCCGTGTCAACGTATATGAACCCGAAGCGGGCCGCCACGCTCTTGGCGATGGTGCTCTTTCCCGCCCCGGAGGGGCCGTCGATGGCGACGGCGCATATCCTTTCAGCCATGGCCTGTATCCTTTCCCACGGCCAGCCCGGCACAGCGGCCGGTGGCCCACGCGATGTGCAGATTGAACCCGCCCGTATAGGCGTCCACGTCCAGTATCTCCCCGGCGAAGTACAGCCCCGGCACCAGACGGCTCTCCATGGTCCTGGGGTCCACCTGGCGCACGTCCGCCCCGCCGCCGGTGACGATGGCCTCCTCCACGGGCCGGGGGCCGCTCACAGGCACGGGGAAGGCCTTCAGCACCCGTATCAGTTCCCGGCGCTGGGCGCGGGTCACATCGTGGACCTTCGTCTGTCCCGGCACGCCGCTCAGGCGCACCGCCACCGGTATCATGGACCGGGGCAGCAGCTCGTCCAGGGCGTTGGCAAAGTCCCGGTTCCGGTATTTCTCAAAATCCCGCAGTATCCGCCCGTCCAGGGCCCTCTCGTCCAGGGCCGGTTTGAAGTCGATGGACAGGGAATAGTGCCGCTCGCCCCACCGGCGCATGCGGGCGCTGGCGGACAGCACCAGAGGCCCGGACACCCCGAAGTGGGTGAAGAGCATCTCCCCCCGCTCCCGGCTGAGGACCCTGCCGTCCTCGTACACGGTCAGGTCCACGTTCCGGGGAGAAAACCCCGCCAGCTGGGCGCACCAGTCCGCCGGGCTCTCCAGAGGCACCAGGGACGGCCGCGCCGGGACGATATCATGCCCCAAGGCGGCGGCGATGGCGTAGCCGTCTCCCCTAGAGCCGGTGGCGGGATAGGAAAGCCCCCCTGTGCAGAGCACCGCCCCGGCGCAGGGTATCTCTCCCCCCTCCGTCGTCACGGCCCGCACCCTGCCTGTCCCGTCCCGCTCCACGGCCAGGGCCCGGGCACGCACGTGGCGCACCCCCAGCTCCCGGCACCGGCGCGCCAGGGCGTCGGCGATATCGTGGGCGTTGTCGCTCACGGGAAAGACCCGGTCTCCCCGCTCCGTCTTCAGGGGCACCCCCAGGCCCTCAAAAAAGGCCATGGCCGCCGCCGGAGGGAAGGCCGTCAGGCAGCTGTACAGGAATTTGGGGTTGGTGGGCACGTTTTCCAAAAACGGGCCCACGGGGCAGTTGTTCGTCACGTTGCACCGGCCCTTGCCGGTGATGCGCACCTTTCGGCCCAGCTTCTCGTTGGGCTCTACCAGCGCCACGTTCAGCCCCTGCTCCGCCGCCGTCAGAGCGGCCATGAGCCCGGCGGCCCCGCCGCCTATCACCACCGCGTCAGCTCTCAACGCCGGTGAACACCCCGTACTCGCTCCACAGGGATTCCAGATAGCCGAACCGTTCGTCCAGCGTGTCCCGCTTCTCCGCCGCCACGGCCACGATCAGGGCGTTGATGACGCTCATAGGCGCCACCAGGGAGTCCAGAAACGACACCATGTCGCTCTTGGCGTACAGCCGGATATCCGCCAGGGCGGCGAAGGGGGAGTTGCCGTTGTCGGTCAGGGCGATGACCGTGGCCCCCTGGCGCTTGGCAAATTCCATGGCCTTCAGGGAGCTGGAGGAGTACCGGGGATAGCTGATGCCCACATACACGTCCTCCGGGCCGATGTGCATGATCTGCTCATACACCTCGTTGGCGGTGGTGTTGTGGATAAGCCGGACGTCCTCCACCAGCAGGTTCATGTAAAAGCCCATGAAGCTGGCCAGCGACGCGGACGAGCGCATCCCCACGATGTACAGGTGCTTTGCCCTCCCGATGGCGTCCACCGCCCGCTGGAAGCTGTCCCGGTCCATCTCCTCCAGGGAGGACTGGAGCTTTTCGATGTCGGAGGTCATCACCGCCTTCATCACGTCCGCGCCCCCCAGCATGTCCTTTGCCACCGCGATGCGCTGCACGCTGGTCAGGCGGCTGCGGACCATCTCCTGCATGGCCCGGCGCATGCCGGGGTAGCCGTCGAAGCCCAGCTCCGTGGCGAACCGGACCACGGTGGACTCGCTCACGCCCACCGTCTTGCCCAGCTTTCCGGCGGTCATGAAGGCCGCCTTGTCGTAATTTTCCGTGATATACCGGGCGATCATCCGCTGGCCCTTGGACAGCCGCCGCCCGCTCCCGTTCATAAGGGATAAAATATCCTTATCCATAGTCATATCTTCCTCTGTGCGCACAGTCCGCGCAGGCACAATAATACTTGCATTTTGGAAAAAATGCAAGTATTCCGGGCAAATTTTTTCTTTTCTTGCAAACCGGCCCGTATCGGGGCAAAAAGATAGAAATTTTTAAATATTTTGCAGATAGGAAATTTCATCCGGCGTCATCCGCCGCCATTTACCCGGCGGCAGGTCCCCCAGGGTCACGGGCCCCTCGGCGACGCGTATCAGCCTGGAGACATGGAGCCCGCAGGCGGCGCACATCCGCCGCACCTGGCGGTTTTTCCCCTCGTGGATGACGATCTGCAGCTCCGCCCCGGCGCCCCGGCGCTCCACCAGGTTCACCCCCGGCCGGGCGATGGGCTCCCCGTCCAGGTCCTCCATGGCCCGCAGCCTTCCTATCGCCCCGTGGATGTCCTCCCCCTGGACGAAGACGGTGTACACCTTGTCCACCCGGTGGGAGGGGTGCGTCAGGGCGTTGGCCGCCCGGCCGTCGTCGGTGAGGATGAGAAGGCCCTCCGAGTCCATGTCCAGCCGCCCGGCGGGATAGAGCCGCCCTCCGGCGTCGGCCACGAGCTCGGCCACGGTGGGCCGCCCCCGGTCGTCCCGGAGGGTGGTCACATAGCCCCTTGGCTTGTGCAGCACTATGTACCGGCGGCCTCTGGGCAGGCGCAGGGCCTGTCCGTCCACCAAAATATCGTCCGTGTCCGGGTCCGCCCCGTCCCCCAGGGAGGCGGGCACACCGTTGACCGTGACCCGCCCGGCCCGTATCATCTCCTCCGCCGCCCGGCGGGAGGCGATACCGGCCCCGGATATGAGCTTTTGCAGTCTCTGTCTCATGAAGGTATATACGCTCCCTTCCTCCAGTCCCAGCATGTCCCGGACCCGCTCCCAGAAGGTGGGGGTCCCGGCCTGGGCCTGGGCCACGTCCCAGGCGAACACCAGCGCCGTGCGCCCGGCCTCCCGGCCGCCGATATAGGCCACCGCCTCTCCCGCCTGCTCCCCGGCCTGCACGTCCGCGTACACGAAGGGCGGCAGCCTGTAGTAAAGGCGCACCGTCTCCCCGTCCCGGCGGAACACGGAGAGGTCATCCGCCGGTATCACCGGCACCGCCTCAGCCACGCCCCCGATCACAGGCACGGACCAGGCGGCCCCCGCCAGCACGTCCTCCCGGCCGTAAAGGCCGTAGGCCCAGTCATACAGGCTCCTGTGGTCATCCCAGTCGTCCGGGTCGGACAGGGTGACGCATATCAGCGTCAGCCCCTCCCGCTCGCAGCAGGTGACCAGGGAGCGTCCGGCGGCCTTCGTGTAGCCGGTCTTCACCCCGAACACACCCTCGCAGTCCCCCAGCAGTCGGTTGTGGTTTGTATAGGTCCTCCCCCCCATGGTCACCCGCCCGGTGGAGACGATGCGGCGAAAGTCCTCGTGCCGGAGGGCCTCCCTGGTGATGAGCGCCAGGTCCCGGGCGCTGGCGTAGTGCTCCGGGCCGTCCAGGCCGTTGGCGTTGGTGAAGTGGGTGTTGGCGCAGCCCAGCTCCATGGCCTTGGCGTTCATCAGCTCCGCGAAGGCCTCCACCGACCCGGCCGCCGTGCAGGCCAGGGCCACCGCCGCGTCGTTGCCGGAGGCCAGCATCATCCCGTAGAGCAGCTCCCTCACCGTGAGCTCCTGGCCCGGGACCAGGTACATGGACGAGCCCTCTATCCCCGTCCAGGCCGGGTCCACCGTGACGGTATCGTCCAGCCCGCAGCGCTCCAGGGCCACCAGGGCCGTCATGATCTTGGTGGTGCTGGCGATGAGCATGGGCTCGTCCGCACGCTGCTCCATGAGCACCTGGCCGCTCTCGGCCTCCATGACCACCGCCGCCCTGGCCGACAGGCTGGGAGCGCCTTCCGCCCCCAGAGCCGCCGGGGCCCCGGTCCATACAAGCGCGGCGGCAAGCGCCGCCGCCGTCAGTTTTTTCATACTGAGCACCGCCTTTCCAAACAGTGCTTAGTATGGCCGTCTTTGCCGTTTTTACCCGCGGGAGCCCTGTCTTTTCTCCCTCTTGGCCAGATAGCTCTCCACCCGCTCCAGCACCTCCGGGACCATGTCCAGAAGCCGGTCCGCCGTGGTGAAGGCGGGCGGCTGGATGCACAGCATCCTGGCCCCGCCGTCCCTGCCCAGCACGAAGCCTATGGGCTCCACCTTCACCGCCGCGCCGCTGCCGCCCCAGATGCCGGGCTTGGCGGCGGAGGCCGTCTTGTCGCTCCCCCCGGAGGCGAAGGCGAAGGTCAGCCGGGACACGGGTATGAGAGTGGCCCCGTCAGGGGTGGTGATGGGGGTGCCGATGACCGTGTTGGAGTCCACCATGGCCTGTATCCTGTCCATGGCGCCGTCCATCAGCTCGCTCACCGCTTGGTATGCCATTTGCGATCATCCTTCCGTGTGTTGTCTTCTGTAACGGAAGTATTCCCGCAAAAAGTCCGTTCCAAAACACACCGCCGCCTCCGCCGCGCCCCAGAGCCTTATCCCCAGGCATATCCGGCACTCCAGGGAGGCGGCCCCGCCCTCCAGGTCCACCGAGGCGGACAGGTCCGCCCCCTCTATCCTAGCGGCGATGGCCTCCATGGCCATGCCCGCCCGGGCGTAGGCCATCACGGCCCGAAAGGGGTCGTCCCCTCCCGCCACGAAGCGGAGACGGAGCACCTCCACGCGCACCCGGCGCAGGAGTACGCCCCCGGCCCGACCGGCGCTTTTCGCCGCCACGGCCCACAGGGCCGGGGCGGGTATCCCTCTCCCTGCCCCAACAGGACGCTCCGGTCTCTTCCCCCGGCGTCCGGGGCCCACCAGAGGCAGGCGCACCGGGCCAGCCCGGCCCAAAAGGGTGAGCTTCCCGGCGGCGTATTCCCCCTCCAGCTTCACAGGGCACAGCGCTCCGGCCGTCAGGGCCAAGGCGGCGGCGCCCAGGATGATATACGCTGTCAAAGCCCGGCGGCGTCCTCCTTTTCCTCCTGCTGGAGCATGTCTGCCATGGTCATCTGCCCCTCCTCCGCGGCCCGCAGGGCCTCCACCTGCTGCTGGAGCTTTTGGGCCGCGTCGCTCCCGGCCATCTCCGGCAGGGGCGGCAGCTCCTCCAGGCTGGATATGCCCATGGAGCGCAAAAACAGGTCCGTGGTCCTGTACAGGGTGGGTCTGCCCACGGCCTCCAGGTGGCCGCAGGGCTCTATCATGCCCCGCTCCGCCAGCACCCCCACCGTGTAGGCGCTGTCCACGCCCCGCATCTGCTCGATATAGGCCCTGGTCACCGGCTGGAAATACGCCACGATGCTCAGCACCTCCAGCGACGTGGGGGACAGCTTGGGGGGACGGCGCTGCTCCAGCGCCCTGGTGATGGCCTGGGCGTACTGGGGGGCGCTGTGGAGCTGCAAGCTGTCGTTGAGCCGCACCAGCCGGATGCCCCGGCCGGAGGCTTCGTACTCCTCAGCCAGCTCCCGGGCGGCCTCCAGCACCGCCTCGGCGTCCGCGTCCAGCACCACGGCTATACGCTCCGCGCTCACCGGGTCCCCGGAGGCGAACAAAATGGCCTCCACGCCGCCCTTCAATTCCATTTTATCCATAATCGATGCTCTCCAATACAGCCTCTGTGTCGCCACCGGTGAACCGGACCGTGTAATCGTCCCCCTCCTTGTCGATGGTCACGCTGCCCATGGAGCACATGGACAGCAGCGAAAGGAAGGTAGCCACCACCTCCGACCGGCTGGCGGCCATGGCATACAGCTGCCGCAGGGTGGACGTGCCTCTCTTCCTGAGCAGCTCTATCAGCTGGCGGCTCTTGTCACGCACGCTGTAGATGATGGGCCGGGGGATGGGCACCGCCGTCTCCTCCTCCCGGGCGGGGACGCTCTTGCCCAGCATCCCGGCCAGGGCAGCCAAAAGCTCCCAGGGGGCGTGGCGGTAATCGTACTGGCCGTATTTGGGCAGGGGCTCCTGGGGGGTGGAGAACAGCAGCGCCCCCGCCTCCAGGCGGCGGCCCATGTCCGGTATCACCTGCTTGACGGCGGCGAAGGCCTCCCGGCTCTGGAGCTGTTCCAGACTGGTCATCAGCAGCTCCAGCTCCGAGACCTCCTCCGTCCCCGCCAGGAGGGTCTTCGTCTTCACATACACCAGATAGGACGCCATCTGCACGAACTCGCTGGCCACCTCCAGGTCCATCTCCTGCATTTTGGCCAGCCACGCCAGATACTGGTCCAGGATGTCCGCGATGGGGATATCCCGTATCTCTATCTTGTTTTTGGACAGCAGCATCAGTATCAGGTTCAGCGGGCCCTCGAAGTCCTGCATCTCCTCCCTGGTCCTGACGACGCCCTCCAGGTGGAAGGTGGGGTTTTCCATGTCAGCCACTCACCATTTTGAACGCAAATTCCGCGATGAAAAACAGCTTGTCATACACCCAGCCCGTCACGTTCCCCAGCACGCCGGACAGGCCCCCCGTGGCCACCAGGACGATCAGCACGATCATGCCGTAGCGCTCGTAGTACATGAGCTTGTCATAGGCGCTGTCGCTCAGAAAAGAGAACAGCACCTTCGACCCGTCCAGGGGGGAGATGGGCAGCAGGTTGAACACCGCCAGGGACAGGGACAGATACCCCGTGGTGGCGATCATCTCGAACAGGGCGTGGGCGAAGGCCCCGCCCCGTATGTAAAGCGGCCGGTACAGCAGCCCGTACAGAAACAGGAACATCACCGCGATGATCAGATTCGCCGCCGGGCCCGCCAGGGCCGTGAGGGCCATGCCCTGCCGGGGCTTTTTGAACCGGTACATGTTCACCGGCACGGGCTTTGCCCAGCCGAAGCGGAACAGCACCATCATCACCAGGCCCCAGGGGTCGATGTGCCGGAGGGGGTTCAAAGTCAGCCGTCCGGCCTCCTTGGCTGTCCTGTCCCCCAGGGCATAGGCCACCGCCCCGTGGCTCAGCTCGTGCAGGGTGATGCACAGCAGCGCGGGGATAACGGAGAGAAGGATGTTTGTCAGCACCGACCAGTCCAGCCCGTGCCATATACGAAAAAGCGTCGTCATACCTGTCACACCTGGGCGGATATCGCCCCCAAAAGCGCCTCCCGGCCCGTCCTGTCCTCCGCCGAGAAGGGGAACACCTCCCCGCTCCCGTCCGGGACCAGGCACTGGCGGATCAGGGCCAGATTCGGCTCCCGCTCCGAGCGCTTGAGCTTATCCCATTTGTTGGCGGCTATCAGATAGGGACAGCCGCAGCTTTTGAACAGACCGCTCATCTGCTCGTCAAGCGCCGTGGGCCTGTGGCGGCCGTCCACCACGTGGACCCCCACTCGGATCCGTTCGCTCTCGGCGAAGAAATCCTCCATCAGGCGGCCCCAGCGCTCCCGCTCCGCCTGGGACACCCTGGCGTAGCCGTAGCCGGGCAGGTCCACGAACCACACCGCGTCCCCCACCAGAAAGTAGTTGACGTTGGTGGTCTTGCCGGGGCTGGCCCCCACCCGGGCCAGATTTTTCCGGCCCAGGAGGCAGTTGATGACCGAGCTCTTGCCCACGTTGGACTTACCGGCGAACACCACCATGGGCCGCCCGTCCCGGACGAAGCCCTCCTTCCCCCCGGCGGACTTCACGAACAGGGCGGGCTCAGTTTTCATGGTCGTCCCGCTCCCGGCACAGGGCCGCGTCCAGCACCGCGTCCGCGCTGCTGGCGGTGATGAAGTTCAGCGCCGCCCGGACGGTGGGGTCGATGTCCGCCAGGTCCACCTCGTTGTCGGCGGGGATGATGACCGTGTGGATACCGGCCCGGAGGGCCGCCATGGTCTTCTCCCGCAGGCCGCCGATGGGCAGCACCCGCCCCCGGAGGGTTATCTCCCCGGTCATGGCCAGGTCCTGGCGCACGGGTATGCCCGCCAGGGCCGACACAAGGCCCGTGCATATCGTCACCCCGGCGGAGGGGCCGTCCTTGGGCACGGCGCCCTCGGGGAAGTGGATGTGGATATCTTTATTTTTATAAAACTCCGGGTCGATGCCCAGCTCTGTCGCCCGGCCCCGGATATAGGTCAGGGCCGCCCTGGCGGATTCCTTCATCACGTCCCCCAGGTTGCCGGTCAGCTCCAGCTTGCCGGTGCCGTCCATGACACCCACCTCGGCGTCCAGTATCTCCCCGCCCATCTGGGTCCAGGCCAGGCCGTGGACAAGGCCCACCGCCGCCGCGCCCTTGGTCCCCAGGTCCTTGTATCTTGCCGGGCCCAAAAGCTCCTCCACGGCGCCCGCCCGGAGGTATTTGGACTTGAACTGGCCCGCCACGATGCCCGCGGCCGTCTTCCGGCACACGGTGGCAAGCTGCTGCTCCAACCGGCGCACGCCGGACTCCCTGGTATAACGGGCGATGATCTCCCGCATGGCCCCGTCGTTGATGCGCAGCTGGTTGCCGTTCAGGCCGTTTTTCTTCCGCTGCTTGGGCAGCAGGTGATCCCTGGCGATGGCCAGCTTTTCCTCGTCGGTGTAGCCGGGGAACTCCACCACCTCCATCCTGTCCAGCAGGGCGGGAGGGATGGTCTCGGCGGTGTTGGCGGTGGTGATGAAAAACACCTTGGACAGGTCGAAGGGCAGCTCCAGGAAGTGGTCCCGGAACTGGCTGTTCTGCTCCGGGTCCAATGCCTCCAGCAGGGCGGCGGAGGGGTCCCCCCGGTAGTCGGAGCCCATCTTGTCTATCTCGTCGAGCACCATGACCGGGTTGCGGCTCCCCGCCTGCTGGATACCGGCCATGATACGTCCCGGCATGGCCCCCACATAGGTCTTGCGGTGGCCCCGTATCTCCGCCTCGTCATAGATGCCGCCCAAGGAGATGCGGCACAGCTTCCGGTTCATGGCCCTGGCGATGGACATGGCTATGCTGGTCTTGCCGGTCCCCGGGGGGCCCAGCAGGCACAAAATGGAGCCCTTCTGGTCCGGGGCCAGCTGGCGCACGGCCAGATACTCCACCACCCGCTCCTTTATCTTCTCCAGGCCGAAGTGGTCCGCGTCCAGGACCCGCCGGGCGGCGGCGGTGTCCAGGTTGTCATTGGTCTCCGTCTCCCAGGGTATCTCCAGGCAGATGTCCAGATAGGTCCGTATGACCGCCGCCTCCACGCTGCCGAAGGGCTGCTTTGCCAGGCGGCTTATCTCCTTGGTGAGCTTGTCCCGCACCTCCTTGGGCAGCTTGGCCCTGGCCACGGCGGCCCGGTACTCCTCCGTGTCGTCGGTGTAGCCGTCCTCCTCCCCAAGCTCCGCCTGGATGGTGCGCAGCTGCTCCCGCAGGAACATCTCCCGCTGGACCTGCTTCATCCGCTTGGCGGCCTCCTCGTGGATGGACTGCTCCATGTCCAGGATGTCCAACTCCCAGCGGATGAGCCTGTTCACCAGCGCCAGCCGCCGCAGGGGCCGCAGCTCCTCCAGCACCAGCTGCTTCTGGTCGTGGCGCATGTAGATGCTCTGGGCCACATAGTCGGCCACATACCCCGCGTCGGAGCTGACCAGGATGTCCCGCATGAGGGCTCCCAGGTCCAGGCCCGAGCTCTGGGCGTACTTCTCCAGCAGGGCGTAGCACTGGCGGATGAGGGCCTCGGCCTTCACGGCCATGCGGGGGCTGTTCTCCGTCTCCAGGGCCTCCACCTGGGCGGTGGGATAGGCCCCGGCGGCGCTCAAAGACGCCATGTAGCCACGGGAGATGCCCTCCACCATGACCTTGGCGCCCTCCTCGTCGGGCACCCGCAGCACCTGCATCACCCGGCAGATGGTGCCCATCCTGAACAGGCTGTCCATCCCCACGGCGCTCTCCGCCGCCGGGTCCTTCTGGGCCGTCAGGTATATGACCTGATCTCCCTCCATGGCCGCGTTCACCGCCGCCATGGACTCCGCCCGCTCCACATCGAATATGAGCCGCATCCCCGGAAAGACCGAGATGCCCCGCATGGGCACCATGGGATAGGTCTTATAGCGGGTAACGGTCGTCGCTTCAGTATCCATTGCATCCATCCTCTTGTCGGCCGCTGGGCGTGAACGCCGCCCCGGCGGCGGCCGTATCTCCGCCGGGCGCGGGTATATGACAGGCCGCACGTGCGTGCGGCCCGGAAAAACTATGAGGCGTCACGGTCTAGGCGCCGTCTTCTGTATATCACGGGGCGGGAACCGTTATGAACGCTGTCGGCGGTGATGATGACCTTTTCGATGGTGTCGTCGGAGGGCGCCTCGAACATGATGGTGGTCATGAGCTTTTCCATGATGCTCCGCAGGCCCCTGGCGCCGATGTCCATCTCGATGGCCTTGTCGGCCACGGCCTCCAGGGCCTTGGGGTCGAATTCCAGCGTCACGTCGTCGTAGGCCAGCATGGCCTGATACTGCTTGACCAGGGCGTTTTTCGGCTCGGTGAGGATGCGTATCAGGTCCTGCTTGGTCAGGCTGTCCAGGGTAGTGACCACGGGAAGCCTGCCCACCAGCTCCGGGATGATGCCGAACTTCAAAAGGTCGTGGGACTGTACGTGGCTGAGCACCTCCCCCACGTCCTTCTCCTTCCGGGAGGTTATCTCCGCGCCGAAGCCCAGGCTCTTTCTGTCCAGACGGTTCTCGATGATCTTCTCCAAGCCGTCAAAGGCCCCGCCGCATATAAACAGTATGTTGGAGGTGTCGATATGGATGAACTCCTGGTGGGGGTGCTTGCGCCCGCCCTGGGGCGGGACGGCGGCCACCGTGCCCTCCAATATCTTCA
>CANRNA010000038.1 GCA_947631805.1 uncultured Oscillospiraceae bacterium
CAGCAGCTTCCCGCCTCGGTATCGTTGGATATCCAGAGCTTCTCGAAGCCGATATCCTGGGAAGAGCCCTGTCCCTCGATGCTCTCGCCTCCCCCGTCGTCCGGCTCGAACCGGCCCGAGACGGGCGTCATCTGTTCCGTCTCCGGGGCGGTCTCGTACTCCCTGGCAAGGCTGTCGATGAGCCCGCGCATACTCTCCTCCCAGCGCACGGCGCTCTCCTCCCCGTTCTCGTCCACGGTGTAAAGGACGGCGTCTTTCTCCTCCTCCGTGGAATCTGCCAGCTCCCGCTTGGCCTGGAGGAGCCTTTCCATGATCTCGTCCTTCGTCATCTCCCGGCTGGGGGCATAGAGGGTCGTGCGCACCAGCTCCGCCATAAGGGTGTCCGCCTGCTCCTGGGTAAAAGCGCCCGGCGTCACCCGGTAGATGGGGACCCTCTCCGCCTCCGGCACGGTCACCGCCCCGTCGATGGTCACCTGCAGCGTCCCCTCGGCATTGGAGGCGGCGCCCTGATACCTTTCCGGGGCGTCCACCCGCTCGGCCAGGGTGCCCTCTGTCTCCGCCGAGGCCTTTTCAAGAAGCGCCTGGCCGTTTTTCGCCCTCACCACCTCCGCCTCCGGGGTGGTCTGGCACCCGGCCAGGGCCATGATGGCCGCCAGCACAAGGACGGATATCCCTCGTTTCATAGACATCTGCCTCCTTTCGCAGGTCCCATTATGGGCCCTCCGGCGGGGCGGCGTCTATCATCTTGATGTAATTTCTTTGTAATTTTCGCTCTTATACGCCTCGGCTCAGCGGCAATGTCACGTCTCCCACAGCGTGTTGATGATGGACCCGTCCACCGCGTTGACGGTCACCAGTTCCAGGTAATCCTCCGCCGTCCCGCCCTCCGGGGACAGGGACAGCCTGTTTCCCGCCCCGTCCAGGGGCGCCGCCGTGCCGTAAAAGGTATAGCTGGGGACCATGTAATAGTCCGTGACGCTGTCGCGCATCCGCACCCTGGTCATGCCGAAGGCGGCTCTGTCCACGGCGACATCCGTCCCGCTCACCGCCCCGCCGCAGGGGCTGCCGAAGGGGTACAGGCTCTGGCTGTCCATGCGGCGCAGCTGGTCCTCCGCCGCCTGGGCGATCCGGTCGAAGGGGAGCGTCTCCACCGCCCCGCTCACCGTCTCCAGCACATCCGTGGGACAGCGGTACTCAAAGCTCACAGGCGTCAGGCCGTTGAAGCGCACCGTGACGCGCTCATACGCGCAGCTGGGCCAATAGGTGTCCGGCCCCGCCAGAGGCCCCTGGTGGCACAGCGTCGGCGTCCCCTCGTAAACGCGGGTCAGCACCACCGTGCGAAAGGAGCTGACGAGCGCCTCCTCCCCTGCGGCCCGCGCCGCCTCCGGGTCAACGATCTCCCACCGGCCCATGTCCATGGCCTCCGCCATCTCCAGGGCCTTCGCCTGGACGGTCTCTAAATCCGCCGGGCCCTCCGCCAGAGGCTCCATCGCCTGGGCGTATCCCTCGCTGTCCCGCTCGTCCAGGCCGATGCTCACCCGGAAGTCCATACCCCCGGAGGCGTCCCGCTCCGTGTTGGAGGCGATGAGCACATAGCCCAGCCCCTCCCGCACGGCGGAGGCCTTGATGACCTGGTCCCCCAGATAGACGGCGACCGTCGCCGCCGGGTCTATCCACTCGCTGCCGGGCCTGAACTGCCAGTCGCACAGCTCCGGCCGGACGCTGTCCGGGGCGCTGTCATACATGGCCTCCAGCGCGGCGATGCTGTCCTCCCGCTCCCGGACCATCTGGCGGGCCGCCTCCTCCTGGCCGCCGCAGTTGGCCACAAGGCCCTCCCAGTCGCTCTCCCACTGGCTGATAGTCTGCCGGTAGGCCAGTATGCGCTCCTCTATCTCCTCCCTGGTCAGGGCGTCGGTGAACCGGTATATGTCCCCCTGGCCGAAAAAGGCCCGTGCGATGCGCTCCGCCTCCTCCGACGTGAAGGGCCTTGGCCGGACGGTGAGCACCGGGGCGTCCGCCGCCGCCGGAGCCTCCAGGGACACGCTGTAGCGCACGTCCCCCGCCGCGTTTGCAAAGCTGTCCTCCCACCGCTCCGGGGCGGGTGTGGGCTCCGCCGTGATCTCGGGCGCCGGGGCGGCGGCCAGTGCCGCCTGGAAGGCCCCGTCGTTTTTGCTGGTGACGGCGGCCCGCTCCGGCGTGGGCTGGCACCCGGCCAGGGCCATGGTCAGAAGGATGAATGGGATAAGGGATTTTTTCATATCGCGCCTCCTCGGTACGTATTTGCCTATACAGTACCGATCCGGCGGCGGATATTTCACTCAGTAGCCCTTGTCCGGGTCGAACACGCTCCCGTCCACGGCGTTGATGACGACGGTCCGCATCCCGTCCTGGGGGGCGATGGTCTGGACCGCCCCGCCGCCGAAGTCCACCGTGCCCGGAGAGCCGTCGGCGTTGAAGGCCCGGTAGGAGGAATAAAAGGTGTAGGTGGGGATGAGATAGAAGGCGGAGGGGTCGTTTTTGACGAGGGTCCGGCTCAGGCCCAGCTGGACGTCGTTCACCTCCCGCTCCTCATATCCCCCCTGCTCCGCCAGAGCGGCGTACATAGGCGCGGCCTGGCGCATATACGCCCTGGCGGCGTCCACCACCTGGTCGAAGTCCAGGGCGGGCACGTCCTCGCTCACCGTCTCCGTCACCGTCAGGGCCCCGGTATAGGTCAGCTGTTCCAGCACGTCCCCGTGAAACATCATAAATATGCTCTCATAGCTGTACCGGGGGGCGTACATGTCGCTCCCCTCCTGGGGGAGGGAGGGCTCTCCGCCCGTGGTGAGGGGCAGTCCGTCCACCACCGGGGCCAGCTCTATGTTCACCCGGCTGCCCCTCTCGCCGGGGGTGAACACCCCGTTTTCCATGGAATAGACCGTGCAGCTTCTCACCGTCCACTGGCCCAGGTCCATGGCCTCCGCCAGCTCCATGGCCCGCGCCTGGGCCATCTCCCCGTCGGCGGGCGGCTCCTCTCCGCCGGGGGCGGCGGCCTGATCGGCGCTTAGGCCGAGAGATATGGAGTGCTCCCGCCGCTCCGCCGATTCCAGGTTGGTGACGGTGTACTCGTAGAGAAGACCGTCCGCCTGGGCCGTGGCCCGGATGACCTGCTCCCCCTGGGCGGAAAAGTTCCCCTCCACCGGGTCGGCGTAATAGGACCCCGGATGGAACGTCCAGTCGCACAGGACGGGCTCACCCCCGTCCTCCCCGGCGGCATACAGGGCCTCCGCCCTGTCCAGCCGCTCCTGCCAGTAGGCGACGTAGCTCTCCGCCCCCGCCGCATCGTCGGCAAACAGCTCGTTGATGGTGTCGCTGTCCCCGATGTACCGGCGCATGTTCAGGATGTCCTGCTCCAGCTCCTCCTGTGTCCTCCGGGCGCTGTACTCATAAAACACCGTGTCCTGGCCCAGCAGGGCGTGGGCCACCCGCTCCGCCTCCTGGGCGGATATCTCCCGGGGCTCGGCCCGGTACACAGGCAGGGCCCTGTCCAGGGCCGGGGCGTCCAGGTCCAGGGTGCAGCGCACCGCCCCGTCCGCGCTCACAAAGCTGTCGGCGTAATGGGCCTGCCCCGCCGCCGGGGACTCCTCCCCCGCCGGGGCCGGGGTGGCCGCCAGGGCCGCCTCAAAGGTCCCGTCGTTCTTGCTGGTGACAACGCCCCTCTCCGGGGTGGGCTGGCACCCGGCCAGCAGCGCCAGGGCCGCCAGGGCAGCCGTCATCATGGTCAGTCGTGTCTTCATGGGTATCGCTCCTTCCTTTACGACTGTAGTAGTAATTCAGTCGTTATATTACTACTCCAGTCGTAATTTGTCAATACCCATTTCCCTCTCTCAGCCGCAGGCGCCCAGGCCCAGGTCCACCAGGACCACGTCGGGGGACCGCAGCGCCCGCTTATCCACCTGGCTGGCGGTGGTGAGGCACAGGGAGCTGTAATCCCCGTCCGCCCGGCCGACGACGAAGCCGATTTGGAAGGTCTTGCTCTCCCCAGGGGGCAGCTCATACATATACCCCTCCTGCTGGGCGCTGTACCACTTCTCGCTCATGGTCATGTAGGTGGACAGCTCCTTTCCGTCCTTCGTGTCCTTTTGGGCCAGGTCGCACAGATAAAAGGCCGACGGGAGGAACATATACTCGCTGTCGAAGAGCCCGGACCCGTCCCCGGTGATATTGGAGACGGCATCCGTGTTCTCGGCGGTGATGTCCACCAGGACGAAGGCCAGGCCGTCCGCCAGCTGGCCCGTCTCCAGGTCCACATAGTCGGGGTAGTAGAGGGTCCTTTTCGTCCCGTTCCCGTCATAGCGGATCACGAAGTTGTCGTATTGGGCCATGCTGTTCGGGTCCGCCCCCAGCTGGCGCATGTTGTCGGATATCTCCGCCCGGTTGACGGTGAAGTGCATCGTTCCGCTCTCCACCTGATAGGGGGCCGTGAACTTCTCCCCCACCGCGACGGTGTCCGCCTGCTCTCCCGCTCCGGCGCCCCCGCAGGCGGCGCAGCCCAAAAGCAGGGCAGCGGCAAGCATCATCACAAAGGACCTTGTTTTTCCGTTCATAGCTGTCTCCTTCTCATACATCACACATTGATGTCCGCGCCTTCAGTACCCCAGCAGCGGGTCGATGACGGACCCATCCACCGCGTTGATGACGACCAGCTCCACCGCCGTCCTATTGAGGAAAACGATGGTCTGCCCGGTGTCCTCGTCGTAATAGGTCCCGTCGTCCATGGCCGTGCCGTCGGCGCCGCACTGCACGGCGGTGCCGTAGAAGGTATAGGTGGGCACCAGGTAATAGTCCGTGGTGTTGTCCTGGATGAGGATGCGCGTCAGGCCCAGCTGAACGCCGTCCACGGTGATTTTTTCATAGCTCCCGTCCTCCCGCGCCGGTATTGCCTCGCCGGTCAGGGCATCCGTCGTCCCCAAAAGCTTCATCTGGGTCTCGGCGGCCGCCAGAATGTCCTCAAAGGGCAGGGTCTGAACGTTCTCATTCACCGTGCTCACCTCCTCCAGCGCCCCTTGGTAGAGAAAGCTCACGACCTCCTCTCCGTGAAACGCCATGCGAAGGGCCTCGTACTGATAGGGCGGCCCGTAGGCGGTCTCCCGCTCGCTGGGGCCGCTGTGCCAGGTGAGGGGCAGCCCGCCGTATAAGCGGGTGAGGACGATTTCGTCCGCAAATCCCGTGACGGCGGCTTCCTCCTCCGTGAGGACGCGCCACTGTCCCAGTCCCATGGCGTCGGCGATGTCCAGCGCCTTGGCCCGGACGGTCTCGCTGCGGGCGCTCTCCTCCGCGTCGGCGTAGAGGGCGCTCACGTCCGCCAGGGCGTCGTCCGCCTGGATGGAGATGGAGTGGACGCGCATGTCTTCCCGCTCCCGGTTGGAGGCGTCGAACACGAAGGGCACCCCGTCCCGCTCAGCGCTGGCCCTGATGGAAGAATAGCCGTTGTCGCCCTCTCCATAAAAGCTGTCGCTGTAGAGGCTGTCGCCATAATAGTCCGTGGGGTGGAACTGCCAGTCACAGGCGGCGCGCTCCCTCGTCTCCGGGGCCTGGTCATAGAGAGCCTCCGCCTCGGCCAGCTGGTCGGCGTATATATCCTTCAGCTCCGCCGCGTCCTCCTCATTGCCCCCGCACTGCTCCACAAGGCCCTCCCAGTCCCCGACGCTCCGGCGCAGGCGCAGGACGATCTGCTCCAGGTCCTCCTTGGTGTGCACGGAGGAGTACTGATACATCTCCGTCTGGCCCAGCACGGCCTGGGCTGTCCGCCTGGCCAGGTCGGCGGTTATCTCCATGGGCCGGACCTGGAGCACCGGCAGGGCCGACGGCGCTTCGGGGGCGGTCAGGTCCAGCTCGTAGCGCATAGAGCCGTTGGCGTTTTCAAAGCTGTCGGTATAGCGTCCTCCCGCCTCCGTCCGGGCGGCACCGTCCGGGGCCGGGTCGGCCTCTAATGCCGCCTGAAAGGTCCCGTCGTTTTTGCTTGTGACCACATTCTTCTCCGGGGTGGGCTGGCAGCCCGCCAGCAGCGCCAGGGCCGTCAGGGCCGCGATGACGCCCGCTTTCTTCATCATAGGATAAGCCTCCTTCCGCCCCGTCCCGGCGGAGGGACGAGCCTGTCAATAGCCGAGATCGGGGTCTATGACGGAGCCGTCCACGGCGTTGATGACCGCCAGCTCCTGGCGCATGGTCACTGCCTCCCGGCCCGTCTCTATGTAGTTTTCGTCGTATACCGGCGCGGTCAGCATCTCCCCGCCGCTGTCCAGCACCGTCACCGTGCCGTAAAAGGTATAGCTGGGGGTCAGGTAATAATCCGTGGCGCTGTCCTTCACCAGGATGCGGCTCAGGCCCAGCTCCACCCCGTCCGCCTCCACCCGGACGGTGCAGTCCGTCATCTTCTCGGTGCTGACGGCGCCGCCCCGGATGCCGATGGGCTCCAGGAATCGGGAGATATCCGCCACCTTCATGTAGTCCACGGCGGCCTGGACCACCTGCCCGAAGGGCAGGGTCCGCACGCTCTGGCTCACCGTCTCCGCCGTGTCCAGCATCCCGTGGTATTCCATGCTCAGCAGCAGCTCCCCGTTGAAGGAAAAGGTCAGCGTCTCGTAGCTGTAGTTGGAGGCATAGCTGTCCTCCGCCAGGCCCATTTGCAGGTGGAAGGCGGCGGGCAGCGGCCCGTAGTCCCGCGTCAGCACCACCGTGCAGACCGGCCCCAAGTCCCCTCCGGCGTACTCGCTCCAATAGGCGTTCTCGTTGTCCGACACGACCCGCCACTCTCCCCGGCCCAGGGACCGGGCCATTTCCAGGGCCCGCGCCCTGATGGCGTCTGTGTCCTCCGCCCCCTCCCGTGGCCGGGCGTAGGCGTCCTCCCGCTGGCCGTCGGTCATCCGGTCCGTGTCCAGATACAGCCCCACGGTCCTCTGGCGGCAGTCGTCCCCGTCCAGCACCGTGACGGCGTAGATGTAGGGCATGCCGTCCACCGCGGCGGAGGCCCGGATATTCCGGCTGCCGTTGTCCCGCATCTCCCCCAGGGCCGGGTCGGCGTAATAGGACGCGGGGTGGAATTCCCACTGGCAGGGGACGGGCTCCACCTGGTCGGAGGCGGTCTCATACTCCGCCTCCATTCTGGCGATGGCGTCCTCATAGTTGCCCCGGACGATATCCGCGTCCTCCTGGGAAAGATCGTTCTCCGCCGCCCGTGCCTCGAAGTCGAACAGCTCCTGGCGCAGCTGCAATATCACCTGCTCTATCTCGGCGCGGCTGCGCTGATAGGTGTATTCGTACATCTCCGTCTCCCCCAGCAGGGCACGGGCCATATCCCTCGCGTCCTGGGCGGAGACGGCGGCGGGCCGCACCCGCAGCACGGGCATCTCCGCCGGGGCGGCGGGCTCTGTGACGCGCAGGGTATAGGACGCGCTCCCGTCGGCGCTGTCAAAGCTCCCCTCGTATACCGCCGCCTCCACCGTCTCCGGCGCGGCCGTCCCCGCCGGGGCCGGGTCGGCCTCCAGGGCCGCCTGGAAGGTCCCGTCGTTTTTGCTGGTGACGGCGCTCCTCTCCGGGGTGGCCTGGCAGGCGGTCAGGGCGAGCAGCGCCGCCGCCAGCGCAGCGGACAGTATCTTCTTCATGGGTCATCCCTCCTTGTGGATATTTCATCCCATTAGACGGATGACCCCGGCCCGCTGTCACATCAGTACCCCAGCCGGGTGTCGATGACGGAGCCGTCCACCGCGTTGATGACCGCCGCCTCTCTGGTGACGGTATAGGTCGTCTGCTCGCCGGTCTCATTGCCCGCGTCGTCATACACCGGGAAGACGTAGGGCTGGCCCGTCTCGTCGCAGGCGGTGGTCGTCACATAGAAGGTATAGGTGGGGGTCAGATAGTAGTCCGTGGCGTTGTCCTTCATGCGGATACGGCTCAGGCCCAGCTCCACCTTCGTCACCTCCGCCATCACGGAGCCGATGCCCTCCGACCCCATCAGCAGCTTATCCTCCCCCATCATTTTCATCTGGGCCTCCGCTATCTCCAGTATCCTGTCAAAGGGCAGTATCTCCACGTTCTCGTTCACAGTCCCCACCACCTGGTGCATGCACTCGTACGTAAAGCCGTCAAAGCCGAAGGCGCTCTCGTCTGACAGCTCGGAGACGTCAAATTTTATGTACTCGTAGCCGTAGGTGGTGGCGTAGGCGTCCGAGCTCTTGGGGTTGAACCCGCCGGAATGAAACGTCAGGGGCACGCCATTATACACCGGCGTCAGGATCACGAGATCGGAGGGTTCCGCGTAGTCGCTGCCTGTCACGGCCTCGTCCGACGCGACGGCCCACTGGCCGATATCCAGGGACCGGACCAGCTCCAGCGCCCGAGCCCTGACCGCGTCCATGTCCGCCTCCGCCGCTTCAGCTCTCTCCTGCTGGGCGGCCTGCTGGGCGGCGGCGATATCCGCGTTGGTCGTTATGCCCCGGTCGTCTCCGCCCACGCTGATGCGCTGGACCTTATAGTCCTCCCCCAGGCGGCTCATGGCCTCATACTTGTACGTGGTCCCGTCCACCTGGGCCAGGCACTGTATGGTCCGGTGGCCGTTATCCTCCCGTATACTCGCGTCTGCGCCAGTGCGGTAGTGATTTTCCGGATAGTACTCCCACCGGCACAGCTCCTGCTCCACGGTCTCGGGGGCCGTCTCATACTCCGCCTCCAGCCGGGCGATCCGGTCGTTGTAGTCGGCCCGGATAAGGTCCTGGTCTTCCTGGTCCACGCCCTCGCTGGCCACCCGGCCCTCCCAGTCGAACAGCGCCTGCTTCACGTCCAGGATGGCCTGTTCTATCTCCGCTTTGGAGAACTGGCTGGTATACTCGTATATGTCCGCGTCCCCGAACATGGCCCTGGCGATGCTCTCCGCCAGCTCCGGCGTCAGCTCCCGTGGCCGCACCTGCAATACCGGCAGGGCCGCCGGGCGGTCGGGCTCCGCCACGGCCACGTGGAAGCGGATGTTTTCCGCCGCGCCGGTGAAGGTGTCCTCGTACATCTTCGGCTCCGGGGTGGTCTCCGCCGCCGGGGCGGGAGCGGTCCCCTCCCCCTCCAGCGCCGCCTCAAAGGCCCCGTCGTTCTTGCTGATGACGGCCCCGGTCTCCGGGGTGCTCTGGCACCCGCAGAGGGTCAGCAGTATGGCCCCCAGCAGGGCGGCGGCCGCCAGCTTTTTCATGGTCTTCATCGTGTTTCCTCCTTGCTTTTTGGCCGGGATGCGCCTCCCAGCGCCGCATATATTACCCCCGCCGCCCATCGTTTCGGCATCGAAACGGCATCAAAACTGCATCATATTTCTTAAAAAACGCAGACACCGGCCGCAGGAGCTCTACTGGAAACATCCCGCGGCCGGTCAGAATTTTTCATCCGGCTGTATTATTTTTTGAATTTCCCTCTCAGTAGCCCAGGCTCCTGTCGACGATGGTCCCGTCCACGGCGTTGATGGTCAGCAGGCTCTGGTCCTTATCGCCGAAGACCCGTGGCTCGTCCCCCTCCAGGTCCGTCCTGGTGCCGAAAAAGTCCCACACCGGGACGAGCATGGCCTCTCCCTTCACGTCCTGCCGCTGGATCCGGGCGTACCCCAGGCGGATGGAGTCGACCACCGTGTCCATGGTCTGGTCGTCGTTTGCCACCACGTACATCTTCTCAAAGATGTCCATGATCTCGGAGAAGGGCAGCAGGGCCGAGTCCTCCGCCAGCACCTCTCCTATATCGTACAGCGACATCCAGTCCAGGCCCACGATGCCTCCGTCGTCGATGTATATGGTCAGCGTCTCATACTGCCAAGGGGGCTCGAAGGTGCCATCGTCTGTCAGCTTCACCACGGGGGTGTCGCTGGTGTAGGTGATGGGCACCCCGTCCACCGAGCGGACGAACCGGAGCGCCCAGGCGCAGGATATGGGCGGCACGCCGTCCCCGAACAGATACGCCCCCATATTGTATTCCTTGTCCACAGACCACAGCATCAGCCCCGGCACCCCCAGCTTGTCCGCCAGGGCCGTGCCCATGGCGGCGGCCTCCTCCTCGGTGACGGCGATGTCCGGCAGATGGTGCGTATCCGCCTGGGGATAAAACCGCCCGATGGACGCCGCGTCCATGTAATCCCAGCCGTAGCGGTCGCCGTCGGCGCTCTCCATGCGCCTATACTGAGCCATGGAATCGCCCAGTATCCACTGGTTGTTGTGCACCGACAGGCTCTCATAGCCCGACTCCTCGGAGGAGCCCCTCCCGGAGAAGCCCTCGTAGCCCTCTCCCTGTGGCACCAGCTGGCCGGTGACGGGCTTGTCCTCGATGGTCTCCGGGGCGGACTCATACCGCTCGGTGAGAGAGTCGATGGAGGTCTGGATGCTCTCCTCCCACGTTATGGTCTCGGTCTCGCCGTCCTCGCCCACGGCGAGATAAACGGCGCTATCCTCCGTCTCTGTGGGCCCCTCCGCCAGCTTCTGCTTCAGCTCCATCAGCTCCTCCATGATCTCCTCCTTCGTCTGCTCCCGGCGCACCTCGTAGAGGGGCGCGTGCACCAGCTCCGCCATGAGGGTGTCCGCCTGCTCCTGGGTGATGGCGCCCGGCGTCACCCGGTAGATGGGGACCTTCTCCGCCTCCGGCACGGTCACTGTCCCGTCGATGGTCACCTTCAGCGTCCCCTCGGCGTTGGAGGCCTCGCCCTTATATCTGGCCGGGGCGTCCACCCGCTCCGCCAGGGTCCCTCCCGTCTCCGCCGACGCCTTTTCGATGAGCGCCTGTCCATTTTTCGCCTTCACCACCTCCGCCTCCGGGGTGGCCTGGCACCCCGCCAGGACACCGAGGGCCGCCAGCAGCCCGACGGCAAGTATCCTTCGTTTCATTCGTTTCATAGATATCGGCCTCCTTTCGCCTGGCCCCATTATGGGCCCTCCGGCGGGGCGGCGTCCATCATCTGGTTGTAATTTAGTTGTAATTTCACCCGCACCGCCGTGCCCCGGCCGGGGGCGCTGTCCACCTCTATCACGGCTCCGTGGGCGTCGGCTATCTGCCGGACAAGGGCCAGGCCCAGGCCGCTTCCTCCGGCCTTTTTGCTCCGGGACTTGTCCACCATGTAAAAGGGCTCGAATATCCGCTCCTGTGCCTCCGGGGGGATGCCCCGGCCCCGGTCCAGCACCTGGAGCACGTTCCCCCTGGCCGAGAGATACACGACGGCCCCCGCCGTCCCAGGGTCATAGGATTTCCCCGCGTTATCCACCAGATTGACGAGCAGCGAGCGCATCAGGTCCATGTTCACCGTGAGCTGGTCCGTGTCCCAGTC
>CANRNA010000039.1 GCA_947631805.1 uncultured Oscillospiraceae bacterium
CCCATAATACTGCGACTTCCAATCTTTGTCAATCAGTTACAAAAAGGTGCGTACCCCACCTTTTTGTGCGTACTTGTGGGAGACGAAAATGTCCTTATAATGGAGACCACGGGAGGCAGACAGCTTTCTGAATCTGACAAGGAGGATATGACCATGGCACTTTCTGATTTGGCGGCCTGGGCCCAGGATAAGGCGGCCTCCGCCTGCGGCACTGCTTGCGGCGCGGCTGACAAGCCCGCGGAGAAGCCCGGGGTCTGCGGCGCTGCCGACAAGCCGGAAGAGAAGCCTGCGGCCTGCGGCGCGGCAGACAAGCCCGCGGAGAAGCCTGCGGCTTGCGGCTCTGCCTGTGGGGCAGGGGACAAATAATTCTCAACCGTTCCCGGCGGGGAGATCTCGCCGGGAACCGCAATAAATGTATTCGGCAATGCCGTTTTTGATATAGGTGAGGCAAACACGATGAAACAATACTTTTCCTTCCAGTGGCACATCACGGACGAGTGTGACCAGCGGTGCAAGCACTGTTATATATTCTCCGGCGGCGAGCATCAGCATCTGGACTCCATGACCTGGGCGCAGATGGAGGACACGTTTTATAACTGCCTGGACTTCTGCGCGGTCTATGACCGACTGCCCTACTTTTACATCACTGGCGGCGACCCCATCCTGCACCTGGACTTCTGGCGGCTGCTGGAGCTGCTGCATGAGCATGACGTGCCCTTTACCATCCTGGGCAATCCCTTCCACCTGAACGACCAGGTGTGCCGGGAGCTGAAGGCCCTGGGCTGCGAAAAGTACCAGCTGTCCCTGGACGGCCTCCGCCAGACCCACGACTGGTTCCGCAAGCCCGGCTCATTCGACTGCACGCTGGAGAAGATCGGCTGCATCAAGCGGGCAGGCATCCGGGCCGTGCTCATGACCACGGTCTCCAGGACCAACCGCATGGAGGTGCCGGGCATCATCGACGCGGTGGTGGCGACGGGCGCAGACGTGTTCGCCTTTTCACGCTATGTACCCAGCGGCGGGGACCTGGACGCCTCTATGACGGCCCAGGAGTACCGGGAGCTGCTTGCGGTGTGCGACAGGAAATTCAAGGAATACGAGGCCCAGGGGTGCAAGACCTACTTCAACAAAAAGGACCACCTCTGGACCCTTTACGAGTACGAGACAGGCACGTTCACCATCCCGCCAGACGCCCAAGAGGGCATGATCTACGGCGGCTGCAACTGCGGCAACTGCCATATCACCATCCTGCCCACCGGGGACATATATGCCTGCCGCCGTGTGGCGGAAAGCAAGGTGGGCAACATCTTCGAGGACCGGCTTGCGGACGTTTGGGTGTGCCAGATGGAGCAGTACCGGGACTACACAAGATTTGAAAAGTGCGCCAAGTGCGAGCTTATGCCCTGGTGCCGGGGCTGCCCCGCCGTGGCAAAAGGGACGAGCGGTAACTTTTATGCAGCTGACCCACAATGTTGGAAAGAAATCAAGGAGGTAGAATAAAATGAGTGAACTGAAAGAGACGATCCTGCACCGCCGGGCGATTCGGCGGTTTGAGGAAAAACAAATCGATGAGGATGTCTTACAGCAGATATTGGAGGCCGGTATGTATGCTCCAAGTGCGGGAGGACGTCAGGGCGTACTGTTTGTGGTTTCACAGGACAGAGTGGTAAATGAAAGATTGGGGAAGATCAAGCGGGCCAACTTCCGCCCACTAACGACGACAACAAACCGAGTATCGAATGAACAGCCCAGCATCGCGGACGACCCCAATCTCACCAACGCCTTTTACGACGCGCCCACGGTCGTCACTCTGTTCGCGCCGAAGAACTTTCTGTTCGCGGCGGAGGACTGCGCCTGCGCGGCGGAGAACATGATGCTCATGGCCGATTCCCTCGGCGTCGGCTCCTGCTATATCGGCCAGGGCTGGATGGCCTTCACTGACCCCTACGGGCAGGAGGTATTGAAAAAGTGGGCCATCCGCCCGGACTATTACGCGGTGATGCAGCTTCTTCTGGGCTATCCCAAAGAGGGCGATGCTCACCCCACGCCCAAGCCCCGGAAAGATGGACGTGTACTGCGATTTTGAGGGAGAAAACGATGGACGCACAAACTTGTTTGAAGAAGCTGGAATATGTGGGCGTGCTGGCCTTTGCCACGGTGGACGCATCCGGCGCGCCGCAGATACGCAGTATCTCCGCGATCCACTATGACCCGAACAGAGCGGCGGGAGCTCATGGTCCGGCGCTGGGGTAGTTACCAAAAAGTGCGCTGCCGTCTTATAAGTGCGTACTTGCACAAATGCGTTTTGCAGGTATAATGACATATATGATGGCTGACGGGAGGCGTCCGGAATGTACGTTTGCATCAAAGATCAAATACAGAATATGAACCTGGTGATCGGCTGCACGGTGGGCTGTCCCTACTGCTACGCCAGAAACAACGTGAAGCGCTATCATATAATCGACGATTTTTCCAGGCCGGAGTTCTTTCCGGGCAAGCTGCGGCTGATGGAGAAGGAGAAGCCGCAGAATTTTCTGCTGACCGGCATGAGCGACCTGGCGGGCTGGGAACTGGCCTGGCGGGAGCAGGTATTTGCCAAGATGGCGGAGAATCCCCAGCACCAGTTTCTGTTCCTCTCCAAGCGGCCGGACCTGTTGGACATCGACACGGACCTGGAAAACGCCTGGTTCGGCGTGACGGTAACGCGGAGGTTGGAGCTCTGGCGGATCGACGCGCTCCGGCAAAATGTGCGAGGTCGGCATTATCATGTGACCTTCGAGCCGCTGTTCGACGACCCTGGTGATGTGGATCTCAGAGGCATTGACTGGGTGGTCATCGGCACCATGACGGGCGCCCAGAGCCGGAAGGTCCGGACCGCGCCGGAATGGGTGTATTCCCTGACGGAGCAGGCCCACGGGCTCCAAATCCCGGTGTTCTGGAAGGAGGACCTGGCCCCAATCATGGGCGATGACGCTCCCGTGCAGGAGCTTCCCGACGCGTTCAACAGAGTTCTGGAGGAGCAGAGAAAATGGCACAGATGACAGAAAACGGCATTCTCATCGCCGATGTGGAGACGAAAAACATCATGACCAAGTCCAGCCTCCCGGTGGGCGGGTACTCCGTCAACCCCTATGTGGGCTGCACCCATGCCTGTAAGTACTGCTACGCCTCGTTTATGAAGCGCTTTACCGGCCACAGGGAGGAGTGGGGCACGTTCCTGGACGTGAAGCACTGGCCGGAGATCAAAGACCCGAAAAAATACGCCGGGCAGCGGGTGGTCATCGGCTCCGTCACCGATGGCTACAATCCCCAGGAGGAGATATATGGGGCTACCAGAAAGCTCTTGGAGCAGCTTCGGGGCAGCGGCGCGGACATCCTCATTTGCACCAAATCCGACCTGGTCCTGCGGGACATCGACCTTTTGCAGGAGCTGGGACAGGTGACGGTGTCCTGGTCCATCAACACGCTGGACGAGGACTTCAAAAATGACATGGACAACGCCGTCAGCATCGAGAGGCGCATTGCCGCCATGAAGAAGGTCTACGACGCCGGTATACGCACGGTCTGCTTCGTGTCCCCCGTCTTTCCGGGGCTCACGGACTTTGAGGCCATCTTTGAGCGGGTCAAAAACCAGTGCGACCTGTTCTGGCTGGAAAACCTGAATCTCCGGGGAGGGTTCAAAAAGACCATCATGGACTATATCGCCGGGAAGCATCCGGAGCTTGTTCCCCTGTATCAGGACATATACGACCGGCATGACCGGAGCTATTTTGAGATGCTGGAAGAGAAGGCGGCGGCCATGGCGGAGAAATACGACTGCCCCTTCGTGGACAACGAGATGCCCTACGGGCGGGTCCCCCAGGGGCACCCCGTCATCGTGGACTATTTCTACCACGAGGAGATACGAGGCTCCGACAACACGGGCAGACGAAACGGGGGAAAGAGGGGAAGAGCATGACCCAGAGCGAGAGACGGCGCTTTCTCATCGAAAGGCTCCTGGCCGAGCGGCCGGGAGACGAGGACGCGGCGGTGCCCGAGGACCGGGACGGGCAGAAGCGGCTTTTGCGGGCGCTGATGAACGTCCGGCCGCCCCGCCCGGCGATGGAGGGCTTCCTCCCGGTGCAGGACGAGTACCTGCGGGAGGAGACCGCCCGGAAGGGCGTCACGGATATAGGGGAGCTGACGCCCATAGAGCCGGCTATCTGTCTGTGGCGGGGGGACATCACCGCCCTGCGATGCGACGCCATCGTGAACGCGGCCAATTCGGGCATGACCGGCTGCTATGTGCCCGGACACAACTGTATCGACAACTGCATCCACACCTTCGCGGGGGTGCAGCTGCGCCTGGCCTGCGCCGAGCTCATGGAGGCCCAGGGCCGCCCGGAGCCCACGGGCACGGCGAAGCTCACGGCGGCCTACAACCTGCCGTGCCGGTATGTGCTCCACACGGTGGGGCCCATCGTCCAGGGGGCGGTGACAGAGAGGGACGAGGCGCTTTTGGCCAGCTGCTATCGGTCCTGCCTGGCGCTGGCGGCGGAGCACGGGCTGAAAAGCGTGGCCTTTTGCTGCGTCTCCACGGGGGTGTTCCGCTTTCCCAAGGACCGGGCCGCTCAGATCGCCGTGGAGACCGTGCGGCGGCACCGGGGGGACATGGAGGTGATATTCGTTGTTCACAGCGGGGAAAATTATGACATCTACCGGCGGCTTTTGGGATAACATCACCCGGCTCCGGGCGGCGCTGGACAAGGCGGACGCCGTGGTCATCGGCGCGGGCGCGGGTCTCTCCACCGCGGCGGGATACGTCTACGCGGGGGAGCGGTTCAAGCGGTATTTCTCCGATTTCGCGGCGAGATACGGCTTTGAGGACATGTACTCCGGCGGGTTCTATCCCTTTCCGAGCCAATCGGAATTCTGGGCCTATTGGAGCCGGTATATCTTCATCAACCGCTATGTGGACCCGCCGGAGCCGGTCTATGAACGGCTGCTGGCGCTGGCGGCGGACAAGGACTATTTCGTCATCACCACCAACGTGGACCACTGCTTCCAGAAGGCGGGCTTTGACAAAAAGCGGCTGTTTTACACCCAGGGGGATTACGGGCTGTTCCAGTGCTCAAAGCCCTGCTGTCAGGAGACCTTCGACAACGAGGCCGTTATCCGGGAGATGGTGGCGCGGCAGAGGAATATGCGCGTGCCGGAGGAGCTGGTGCCCGTGTGCCCCCGGTGCGGCAGACCCATGACCGTGAATCTCCGCGCGGACGACAGATTCGTGGAGGACGAGGGCTGGCACGAGGCCGCCGGGCGCTATGGGGCGTTCCTGCGGGCCCACGCGAAGGGGCGGGTCCTGTATTGGGAGCTGGGGGTGGGCTACAACACGCCGGGCATCATCAAGTACCCCTTCTGGCGGATGACGGCGGAAAATCCCGACGCGGTGTATGTCTGCATGAACAGGAGCCGGGCCGCCGCGCCGGGGCAGATAGCCCGGCGGAGCGTCTGCGTGGGCGGGGATATCAAGAGGGCGCTGGAGGCGCTGGGCGATAAATAAAGACGGTTCGGGGCGGTGTCAGGCGACACCGCCCCGACCGCATCTTACAGAGATTTTACAGTATCGTGATAGCGGATTTAATAATCAATGGCCTATGCTATAGCCGACGGGTGGAAAGCCCGTGTAAATCTGTGAAATCGAAAGAGACAAGGAGAAACGACATGAAGAAGTTCGGAAAGATCATCGCGTCCGCCCTCGCGGCGGTCATGGCGGCGTCGTGCCTGAGCGTCGGCGCTCTGGCGGCGGACCTGGAGGGCGCTGTGGCCACGGACGGCTCCACATCCATGGAAAAGGTCATAGGCGCGCTGGGCGAGGCGTTCGTGGAGGAAAATCAGGACGTGACCTTTACCTACAACCCCACCGGTTCCGGCTCCGGTATCCAGGCCGTCAGCGAGGGCCGGTGCGACATCGGCCTTGCCAGCCGCGCCCTGAAGGACGAGGAGCTCAAGTCCGGCCTGACGGAGACCATCCTGGCCCTGGACGGCATCGCCATCATCGTCCACCCCGACAACCCGGTGAGCGATTTGGACCTGGAGACCATCGCCGGGATATACACCGGTCAGATCACCAACTGGGCCGACGTGGGGGGCGAGGACGGCGAGATCGTGCTCATCGGCCGGGAGGCCGGAAGCGGCACACGGGACGGATTTGAGTCCATCACCGGCACCGAGGGCTCCTGCCGGTACCGCCAGGAGCTCACCTCCACCGGGGACGTGATAACCACCGTGAGCCAGAACCCCAACGCCATCGGCTACGCCTCCCTGGCGGCCGTGGGCGACAGCGTGAAGGCCCTGGCCGTGGACGGGGTGGAGCCCACGGAGGAGACCGTCATGGACGGCAGCTATACCGTGCAGCGGCCCTTCGTGCTGGTGACACGGGAGGGCGAGACCCTCAGCGAAGCGGCCCAGGCGTTTTTTGACTTCGCCGTGAGCCCGGACGCCGCCGACATCATCGCCGCCGCCGGAGCAGTGGCAGTCAATGCTCCTGCTTCTGAGGATGCGGAAGCTGACGCCGCAGAATAACTTGAATCGGATACCGGCGGCCGGATCGTTATCCTGCCGCCGGTTTTCCCTGCCTGAAATACCGAGCACAGATACATTTTACGAGGATTTTACAATAACAGGATAGAGGATTTTATCTTTTCCGGGTATCATGGCAGTCAGGAGAATAAAAAACGAACGATAGGGGAGCCAATGAGAGATTCAAAACATGCTCTTGAGAGCGTTATCCATGGAGCGTTCCTGCTCCTGGGCCTTATCACGGTGGGGTGCGTGCTGCTCATCACGGTGTATCTCATCCTGTCCGGCATCCCGGCCATCCGTCAGATAGGCCTTTTTAAGTTCCTGTTCGGAAGGACCTGGGCGTCCACGGCCAGCACGCCCCAGTTCGGCATCCTGCCCTTCATTCTGACGAGCGTATACGGCACGGCAGGGGCCATGGCCATAGGCGTGCCGGTGGGCTTTCTCACGGCGGTGTACCTTGCCAAGGCGGCCCCGCCCGCGGTCAAAGGGGCTGTGGGCGCGGCGGTGAGCATGCTGGCGGGCATCCCGTCGGTGGTGTACGGGCTGGTGGGCATGCTGGTGCTGGTGCCGGGGATACGCACCCTTTTCCATGTGCCGGACGGGGCCAGTCTGCTGGCCGCCATCGTGGTGCTGGCGGTGATGATACTGCCCAGTATCGTGAACGTGTCCGTCACGGCCCTGGAGGCGGTGCCGCGGGAGTACGAGGACGCCTCCCTGGCCCTGGGGGCCACAGCCACGGAGACCTATTTCCGCGTCAGCGTCCCGGCGGCCCGCAGCGGCATCGCCGCGGCGGTGGTGCTGGGGGTGGGCCGGGCTGTCGGCGAAGCTATGGCGGTGATGATGGTGTCCGGGAACGTGGCCAATATGCCGTCGCTTTTTCAGAGCGTGCGCTTTCTCACCACCGCCGTGGCCAGCGAGATGAGCTATTCCAGCGGCCTGCAGCGCCAGGCCCTGTTCTCCATCGCCCTGGTGCTGTATCTGTTCATCCTGCTCATCAACGCCGCGCTGAATTTCTTCCTCAAGCGCGGGAAGGAGGAGTGAAATGCGCAGGGGCATCTCAAAAAAGCGCAGGGCGTACATCGCGCTCATGCGGGCGCTGATGGGGTTGTCCGCCGGGCTCACCGCCGCCCTGGTGCTGTTTCTGGTGGTATACGTCATGGCGAAGGGCATCCCGGAGCTGAGCTGGGACCTTCTGACCACAAAGCCTAGTTATCTGCGCGGCACCATCGGCATTTTGCCGGATATCCTGAATACAGTTTACATAATCATAGCGGCGCTGGTGTTCGTCCTCCCCCTGGGAGCAGGGGCGGCGGTGTATCTGACCGAATATGCCCGGAACAAGCGGCTGGTGGCCGTTATCGAATATGCCGCCGAGACCCTGTCCGGCATTCCCAGCATCATCTACGGACTGGTGGGCATGCTGTTTTTCTGCTCGCTGCTGAATATGCAGACGTCCCTTTTGGCCGGGGCGCTGACTTTGGTCATCATGAATCTGCCCACGGTGCTGCGTACCACCCAGGAGAGCCTCAAGACGGTGCCCCAGAGCTACCGGGAGGGGGCCTTCGGCCTGGGAGCGGGCAGGTGGCGGGTCATAAGGACTGTGGTGCTTCCCGGGTGCGTGGACGGCATCGTCACCGGCTGCATCCTGTCCATAGGCCGTATCCTGGGGGAGTCGGCGGCGCTGCTGTTCACGGCGGGCTTCGCCCACGCGATACACGGCTTTTTCCAGGCCCTGGAGCACTCGGGGGCCACCCTGACCGTGGCGCTGTACGTCTACGTCAAGGAGGCGGGGGAGTTCGGCGTAGGATTTGCCATCGCCGCCATCCTGATGGTCCTGACGCTTATCATCCAGCTGGCGGCCGCGCTGGCGGGCCGGTATTTCAAGAGGAGGAGAGGGTCATGAGCGATATCATCACAGTACGGGACCTGTGCCTGTGGTATGGGAGCGCCCAGGCGCTGAAGGACATAAATATCAACATACAGGAGCGCGCCATCACCGCCCTTATCGGCCCCTCCGGCTGCGGCAAGAGCACCTTTCTCAAGACTCTTGACCGGATGAACGACCTCATCCCCGGCGTGAAGACCACCGGCGAGGTGCGTTACGCCGGGGAGGATATCTTTGCTCCGGGGGTGGACGTGAACATGCTCCGCAAGGACATCGGCATGGTGTTTCAAAAGCCCAATCCCTTCCCCATGAGCGTGTATGACAACATCGCCTACGGTCCCCGGACCCACGGCGTCAGGGGCAGGGCCAAGCTGGACGACATCGTGGAGCGGTCTCTGCGGGATGCGGCGATCTGGGACGAGGTGAAGGACCGGCTGAAAAAGAACGCCCTGGGCCTGTCCGGCGGCCAGCAGCAGAGGCTCTGCATCGCCCGGGCCCTGGCGGTGGAGCCGCGGGTGCTGCTCATGGACGAGCCCACCTCCGCCCTGGACCCCATCTCTACCGGGAAGATAGAAGAGCTTGCATTGGCACTGAAAGAGAAATATACTATCATTATCGTCACCCACAACATGCAGCAGGCCGTGCGTATCTCGGACTATACCGCCTTTTTCCTGCTGGGCGAGCTGGTGGAATACGGCGGCACGGAGAAAATGTTCTCCCAGCCTGAGGACAGGCGGACGGAGGACTATATCACAGGGAGGTTCGGATGATGCGGTCGAGATTTGACGAGCAGCTGGACACGCTGAACCGGGAGCTCATCACCATGGGGGCCCTGTGCGAAAACGCCATCGCCCGGTCCGCCAAAGCGCTGACGGAGCAGGACGTCTCCCTTGCCCGCACGGTCACAGAGCTTGCCGCGCAGATAGACCAGAAGGAGAGGGAGATAGAGGGGCTGTGCCTGAAGCTCCTGCTGCAGCAGCAGCCCGTCGCCACGGACCTGCGGGTCATATCCGCCGCGCTGAAGATGGTGACGGATATGGAGCGCATCGG
The DNA here is from genome assembly GCA_947631805.1 of uncultured Oscillospiraceae bacterium. Classification (GTDB taxonomy): domain Bacteria; phylum Bacillota; class Clostridia; order Oscillospirales; family Oscillospiraceae; genus CAJOIG01. The sequence goes on from CANRNA010000039.1 coordinate 9,500, forward strand.
CGACAACTCCGGGGACATAGGGGAGATCATCACCGTGGCGGACCTCACCCCCGCCGACGAGGGGGAGGACATTTCGGCCATGGCGCGCTCGGTCATCAAAATGGTGACGGACAGCATCGACGCCTTTGTGAAAAAGGACGTGTCGCTTGCCCAGGCCGTGGTGGATTATGACGACGTCGTGGATAGCTACTTCACCAGGGTCAAGACCACGCTCATCCAACGGCTCCGCTCCGCCGAGACGGACGCGGAGCAGGCGCTGGACATGCTCATGATCGTGAAATACTTGGAGCGGATAGGCGACCACGCCGTGAACATCGCCAGGTGGGTCGTCTTCTCCATCACCGGCGAGCGGGGGGTGGCGCCGTGAGCCTTATCTACTGCCTGGAGGATGACGAGGCCATCCGGAGCCTGATCCTCTACACGCTGGAGGCCGCGGGCTTTGAGAGCCGTGGTTTTGGAGAGAGCGGGAGCTTTTGGGAGGCCGTGAAGCGTGAAACGCCGCGGCTTATCCTGCTGGACATCATGCTGCCAGGAGAGGACGGCGTCCAGGTGCTGGCAAGGCTGCGGGGACGGCCGGAGACGGCGGACATCCCCGTCGTCATGACCACGGCCAGGGGCACGGAATTTGACAAGGTGTCGGCTCTGGACAAGGGGGCGGACGACTATCTGGTCAAGCCCTTCGGGATGATGGAGATGGTCTCCCGCATCCGGGCGGTGCTCCGCCGGGCCGGGGCCGGACAGCGGGGAGAGAGGCTTACCGCGGGCGCCCTGGCCCTCAGCCCCCGGGAGCACACCGTCACCGTGGACGGGGCGCGGGTGGCGCTCACCCGGAAGGAGTACGAGCTGCTGTACACGCTCATGGCGAACGTCGGCCAGGTGTTTGACAGGGACACGCTGCTCAGGCTGATATGGGACGCGGATTACACGGGGGAGACCAGGACCGTGGACGTGCATATCCGCTCTCTGCGGGCCAAGCTGGGCCCCGCCGCCGACTGCATCGAGACGGTCCGGGGCGTGGGCTATCGACTGGAGGATAAGCGATGACGAAAAAGATATTTCACAGCCTGTGCTCGGTGGCCCTCACCGTGTTTCTGGCCTCGGTGGCGCTCATCATGGGGGTGCTGTACGGCTACTTCTCCCGCATCCAGCAGACCCAGCTGCGCATGCAGACCCAGCTGGCAGCCCAGGGGGTGGAGCAGGGGGGCCTGAATTACTTTGACGGGCTGGACGTGCGGGATTACCGGCTCACCTGGATAGACGGGGACGGGCGTGTCCTGTACGACAGCGACGCCCCCACCGACGCCATGGAAAACCACCTGGAGCGGGAGGAGGTGCGCCAGGCCTTGGAGAGCGGCTTCGGCCAGAGCCAGCGGCTGAGCGCCACCCTGACGGAGCGGATGCTCTACGCCGCCCAGCGGCT
>CANRNA010000040.1 GCA_947631805.1 uncultured Oscillospiraceae bacterium
AAGATGCGCAGCACCCCGTCGGTCAGCCAGTGGAAAAAGCCCTTGTCGATGTTGTCCGGCGTCCGCTCCCGGCTCTTGGCCTGGGTGGCGAGAAAGTCCGCCTTCAGGTCCTTCAGCAGGGACGCCTTATAGAACAGGGAGTTGTTCTCAAAGTGCAGAAACAGGCTCCGGTAGTCCAGGTTGACCGTGCCCACCGAGCACAGCACGTCGTCCACGACGCTGGCCTTGGCGTGGACGAAGCCGGGGGTGTATTCGTATATCTTCACCCCGGCCTCCAGCAGCACGGGGTAAAAGCTCCGGCCCATGCGGTAGACCAGCTTCTTGTCCGGGATGCCGGGCATGATGATGCGCACGTCCACTCCCCGGCGGGCGGCCCGGACAAAGGCCCCCAGCAGCGCGTCGCCGGGCATGAGGTAGGGGGTGTAGAACCAGGCGTAGCTCTTCGCCTGGCTGAGAAGGTCGATGAACAGCTCGTTGCTCACGGCGTAGCTCTCCAGCGGGGAGTCGTAGTAGCTCAGCACCATGCCGTCCTGCGGCGCGTCCGGGTCCGGAGCCTGGGGAGGGGCGAGGAACGCGGCGGGGATGGGGTCCCGGGCGAAGGCGTTCCAGAACGTGGCGAACATGCGGGTATAGTTCCCCACCGCCTCGCCGGTGAGACGGAAGCCGATGTCCTTCCAGTGGCCGAAGCGCTGGATATGGTTTATATACTCGTCGGCCAGGTTCACCCCGCCGGAGAAGGCCACCTTCCCGTCGATGATGAGCATTTTCCGGTGGTCCCGGCAGTTGAGGGTGCCCTTGATGAACACCAGGGGGTTGAAGGGGGCGACGCGGATGCCCTTTTTCGCCAGATTTCCGGCGTTCTTCCAGGAGTAGGTGCCGATGCTGCCCAGATCGTCGTACAGCACCCGCACGTCCACGCCCTGGGCGGCCTTCCGGGCCATGATATCCACCATGGAGTCCCACATGAGGCCGTCTTCCAGGATGAAGTACTCCACGAAGATGAACTTCTCCGCCTTTTCCAGCTCTTCGAGCATCACGGGGAACATGTCGTCCCCCAGGGGGTAATACACCGCCTCCCGGTTGGGACGGAGGAGAAAGCCCGTCGCGGTCTGGACCGTGCGGAAGGTCTGGGCAGCCCGGCTGTCCTCCTGGGCGAGCTGCTCATAGAGGGGGGCCGTGTCGTCGGCCTGGGCCGGGAGAGGCGGTGCCTCCGCCAGCTTTTTCCGCAGGGGCATGGTGGTGCGCTTGTTGCCGAAGATGAGATAGAGCAGCGCGCCGGGCAGGGGGAAGGTCAGTATCAGCAGCAGCCAGATGATCTTATATGTTCCCTCGTCCTGCTTTGTGATGATGTACAGGACGAATATGAACGCAAAAACGGACAGCGCGAAGCTGATGGCCCCGGCCCAGGGCCGCAGCCAGGAGAAAAGTATCGCCAGCCATAATGCCTGGAGCGCGATGGCGGGCAGTATGGTGAGGACGCGGCGGATGATCTTGTTCATTGCTTGACCTCCTTGACACGCCGGGACCGGCGCGTCTGTATATTAGTTCTCAGCGAACACCAGCCCGTAGCCTCCCGGACCGATGTAGGCGCCGATGGTGGCGCCGATGCCCACCGGCGGGGCCAAAGGCGCGGAAAAGCCCCCGTCCCGGAGCCGTCCCAGAAATTCCAGGCAGTTGGCGTCGTCGTGGGAGAACAGGGGGATGGCCGGATAGGCCGGATCGACGGCGCTTGCCAGGACCTTGGCCGTCATCTCCTTCATGGCCCGACGGCCGCCGATGGTCTTCTCCGCCACCAGTATCTCCCCGTCGTCGGAGAAGGTGATGATGGGCTTTATCTGCATCAGGGAGCCTATGCCCGCCGCCGCCCTGGACAGCCGACCGCCCCGGACCAGGTAGTCCAGCGTGTCGATGCAGGCCAAAAGCCGTACCCGGCCGCGGAAGCGCTCCAGCTCCCGTGCTATCTCCGCCGGGGAGAGCCGTCCCTCGTCCCGGAGCTGGCAGGCCCGCAGGACCAGCAGCTTTTCCGAGGCGGAGGCCGCCGCTCGCTGCCCGTCGATGATGTAGATGTGCTCATACTCCGCCATTTCCTTCGCCGCCAGGGCGCACTGATAGGTGCCCGACAGCCGGGAGGATATGAGGATACATATCACCGCGTCACCGGCGTCCCGGGCGGCGGCGAACGCCTCCAGAAAGGTGTCCGGGGAGGGCTGTGAGGTCTTGAGGACCCCGCCCGCCAGGAGCATCTTCCAGAAGGTCTCGGTGGGGATGGTCTTGTCGTCGATGTAGGTCTCGTCTCCGCAGGACAGGGGCATGGGGATGAGCCCAACGCCATACTGCCGCAATTCCTCCAGGGTGATGTCGGAAGCGGAGTCGGTGAAAATGCGTACGTTCATGGGCAGATTCGCCTCCTGTCGGCAATATCTATGTTATGTTACAATATTATTTTTTTCCGCATCTGTCAAGCCGTTTCCCGGCAAACCGGGGAAATATCAAAAAACCCGCCGGAGGGAAATGTCCTCTCCGGCGGGAAAAGGCGGCCCCGTCAGAAGCCGAAGCTCCCGAAGAAGCGGCGGAAGAAGTCGTCCAGGTCCCCGTAATACTGATATTCCTGGCGGTCCTGCTGGGGGGCGGGGGTGGGGTCCGCCGGGGCGGCGCTCTCCCCGAAGGTGACGGGCAGGTCCAGGGTCTCGCCGTTTCGCCAAACGGTCACTTGGGCGGTGTCCCCCACGGCGTAGGAGCGGACGATGGCCGTCAGCTCCGTGAAGCCGACCACCTCCCGGCCGTCCACGGCGGTGATGATGTCCCCCTCCCGGATACCGGCCTGGGCCGCCGCGCCGCCGTCGTTGACGGCGCTGACAAGCGCGCCGGGGACCATGCCGTACCGCTCCGCCACAGAGGAGGGCACGGGATAGCCGGACACGCCCAGGGAGGCCCTGCCGGTGACGTAGCCGTGGGCGATGAGCTCCTCGGCCACGTGGGAGGCGTCGTTGATGGGGATGGCGAAGCCCAGGCCCTCCACGCCGGTGGCGCTGGTCTTGGCGGTGACCACGCCCACCACCTGGCCGTCGGTGTTGTACACCGGGCCGCCGGAGTTGCCGTTGTTCACTGCCGCGTCTATCTGGAACATGTTGATGGGCACGCTGTCCGTGTCGGTGGTGATGGCCCGGTCCGTGGCGGAGACGATGCCGGTGGTCATGGTGAAGTTCAGCTCTCCCAGGGGATTGCCCACGGCGTATATCTCCTGGCCCACAGCGATGCCGTCGGAGTCCCCGAATACGGCGGGGACGAGACCGGAGGCGTCTATTTTCAGCACGGCGATGTCGTTTTCCGCGTCGTGGCCCACGATCTGGGCGGTGTACTCCGTGCCGTCATAGGTCAGCACGGACACCTCGTATCCCCCAGACACGGCCTCGGAGATGACGTGGTTGTTCGTCATGATATAGCCGTCCTCGCTGATGACGAAGCCGGTGCCGGTGACGCTGGAGGGGCTTATCTGGCCGAAGATGTTCACGTAGGATATCTCCGTGGTGACGCCCACCACCTGCTGCTTGGCAAGGTCATATACGTTCTTCCCCCCGCTGGCGCTCTCCGCCACGGGCCGCTCGCCCGCCGGGGCGGGAGAGGGCTGGCTTTCCGAAAGGGGCTGGGACGTGGAGACCGGCTCCTGGGCGGCGGGGCCGCGAAACACGTCCGTCTCCAGCACCAGATAGGTGCCGCCCACCCCCAGGGCTGCCGCCAGGATGGAGCATATCAAACATATCGAGATGACCGCCCCCGCGCCCATGCCCCGCTTGGCCGGGCGGGACGGCTGGGCGGGCTGGAAGATGTCGCCGGAATACCCGGACTCGTAGTGGGCCGAGGCGTCGGAGCTGGAATAGCTGTTGTTGTCGTTGTCGTTCATAGTGGTCTACCTCCTGCCGCCCGATAGGGGGGCATCGTTATACCTATAATGTAGCCCGTTTTGGCGCACAATTCCAGAGAAATCTGTAAATAAATTATGGATATTTTATGACGGGCTCCCCCCGCGCCGCCGCAAGGAGGGGAAAAAGGGTTGACAAGGGCGGAAAGAGGTGATAATATAACAGACGATATATAACAAATGATATTTAGGAGGTGCCCCATGCCCCCCAAAGTACGTGTGACGAAGGAGCAGATCATAGCCGCCGGGCTGGAGCTGGCCCGGGAGGCCGGGTCGGAGGCCATCAACGCCAGGGCCGTGGCCCGAAAGCTGGACTGCTCCACCCAGCCGGTGTTCTCCAACTACGCTGCCATGGAGGCCCTCCAGGCCGACGTGCGCCGGGCGGCGGAGGCGGTGTATGGAGAATGTATGGCCCAGGCCGCCCGGCGGCGGGACTGCCCGCCCTACAAGGCCATCGGCCTGGCGTATATCGGCTTTGCCCGGCGGGAGCCGGAGCTGTTCCGGTGGCTGTTCATGCGGGACAGGTCCGGGGAGGCCGTCCCCGACGAGCGGGAGGAGAACGCCCCGGTCATCCGGCTCATCCGGGAGCTGACCGGGCTGGACGAGGACAGGGCGTGGCTCTTCCACCTGGAGATGTGGATATTCGTCCACGGGGTGGGGGCCATGCTGGCCACCGGATACGTGGACTGGGACGAGGCGCTGGTGAGCGACATGCTCACGGATATGTTTCAGGGCCTTCGGGCCCGGTTCGGCGTGGGAAAGGAGGGACCCTGAGTGGACGGAGGCATCGTCATCTCCGGCCTGACGAAGCGGTACGGGGACGTGACGGCGGTGGACGGGCTGGACCTGACCATCCCCGGCGGGGAGCGGTTCGCCCTGCTGGGGGTGAACGGCGCGGGCAAGACCACCACCGTGCGGATGCTGTCGTGCCTGACGAGGCCCACGGCGGGGGACGCCCTTGTCTGCGGCCGGAGCGTCACGGCCCAGCCACGGGCGGTGCGGGAGCTCATCGGCCTGTCGCCCCAGGAGACGGCGGTGGCGGCCAACCTGACGGCGGAGGAAAATCTGCTGTTTATGGCCGGGGCCCACGGCATGGGCCGGGAGGAGGCCAGGGCCCGGACGGCGGAGCTGGCGGGGGCGCTGGGCCTCCGGGAGGCGCTGTCCCGCCGGGCGAAAAAGCTCTCCGGCGGGTGGCAGCGGCGGCTGAGCATCGCCATGGCCCTCGTCTCCCGGCCGAGGGTGCTGTTTCTGGATGAGCCCACCCTGGGGCTGGACGTGCTGGCCAGGGCGGAGCTGTGGGACACCATCCGGGCCCTGGAGGGAGTGACGGTCGTATTGACCACCCACTACATGGAGGAGGCGGAGGCGCTGGCCGACCGTGTGGGCGTCATGGCCGGAGGGCGGCTGCTGTGCGCCGGGACGGCGTCGGAACTGAAGGACCGGGCCGGGACGGACCGGTTCGAGGACGCCTTTGTCACCATCGTAAAGGAGGCGGGAAGCACATGAAAACACTGACCTTTTCCGGCCGGACGGCAAGAGAGGTGCTCCGGGACCCGCTGACGGTGCTCTTCGGGCTGGGCTTTCCTCTGGCGCTGCTTTTGCTGCTGACGGCCATCCAGAAAAACGTGCCGGTGCGGCTGTTTGCCCTGGAGAGCCTGACGCCGGGGGTGGCGGTGTTCGGCCAGTCCTTCGTGACGCTGTTCGCCGCCATGCTGGTGGCCAGGGACAGGGCGGGGAGCTTTCTCCAGCGGCTGTACACCACGCCCCTGGCCCCCTGGGACTATATCCTGGGCTATACCCTGCCCCTCATCCCCATGGTCCTGGCCCAGGAGGCGGTGTGCTATCTGGCGGCGGCGTGCCTGGGGCTTCGGCTGACGGTCAACGCCCTCTGGGCCGTCCTCGCCGGTCTTCCGGCGGGGCTGCTGTTCATAGGGCTGGGACTGCTCAGCGGGACGGTGTTCACCGACAGACAGGTGGGCGGCCTGTGCGGGGCGCTCTTGACCAACCTGACCGCCTGGCTGTCCGGGGCCTGGTTCGACGTGTCCATGGCAGGCGGCTGGTTCGGCCGCCTGGCCAATGCCCTGCCCTTCCTGCACGCGGTGGAGGCCCAGCGGGCCGCCCTGCGGGGGGAGCTGGCCGGGGCGGGGGGCCACCTTCTGTGGGTGGCGGTGTATATGGCCGGGATCATGGCGCTGGCGGCGGCGGTATTCATGGGAAAAATGCGCGATAACTGACGGGACAGAGCCGAAACGCCCTGTTTTTTCAAACTGTTCACACTTTCGGTGTGAGAATGTATTATAGTATCCTGCGGAAATATGATGATGTGGGAGGCCCATCGTGCGCAGGAACGGTCGGGACCGGCCCCTCGACGGAGAGGGGCCGGAAATTGATAAGGTCCCCTCGGAGGAGGAGCGGTCGGCGTATTCCGACGCCTATTACCGCACCGCCCCCCGGGAGGGCCGGACTCCCTATGGCTATAACCCGGCCCGGTATTACGCCCAGGAGGAGGACGACGGGTGCCACCGGGGCCAGTTCAGCATGCGCGCCGTGCTGGCCCTGTGCCTGCTGTGCGTCGTCGGCGCCAGCATGCTGGGAGTGGGCGGGCTGTATTTCCTGAGCCGGGAGCGGCAGAAGGACCTGGCCCAGGCCCAGACCCCCGCGGATTTTTACGCCGAGGCCCGGCAGGCGGAAGAGGATGAGGGGCCCCTGACCATGGTCCCCATCCCCGACGAGGCGCCCCCCATGGCCGGGGAAGACATATATGAGATGGCCTGCGACCAGGTGGTGGGCGTGGCCATTTCCGGCGGCACGGCCAGCCGGGCGGCGGGCGCGGGCATCGTGCTGAGCGAGGACGGGTACATCATCACCAACTACCACGTCATCGAGACCGGCTACGAGCGGGGCCTGCCCATATTGGTGGTGACCCATGACGGGTCGGAATACACCGCCCTGGTGACCGGCACGGAGGAGGAGAGCGACCTGGCCGTGCTGAAGGTGGAGGCCCCCGGCCTCTCCGCCGCGGTGCTGGCCGACTCGGACGACATCGCCGTGGGAGAGCGGGTCTACGCCGTGGGCAATCCCCTGGGGGACCTGCCCTACACCATGACAAGAGGGGTGATATCCGCCCTGGACCGGCGCATCGCCACCGAGGAGAACGTGACCGCCAATATGTTCCAGTTCGACGCGGCGGTGAACCGGGGCAACTCCGGCGGGCCGGTGTACAACGTCTACGGCCAGGTGGTGGGCGTGGCCACCGCCAAATATGAGGCCGGGGGCGTGGAGGGGTTGAGCTTCGCCATCCCCATGTCCGACGCCTGCTTCATCGCCAACGAGCTCATCACCAAGGGCTATGTGTCCGGCAAGGCATATCTGGGGCTGCGGCTGGACCCCTCCTTCACCCCCGCCGTGGCCCGGTATTACCGGCTCACCCCCGGAGCCTATGTCCGCGCCGTGGAGGCGGACAGCGCTGCCCAGGCGGCGGGCCTGCGGTCCGGGGACATCATCACCGCCGTGGACGGCAGCGCCGTGGCGGACGCGGACGCGCTCATAGCCGCCGTCCGGGGCTATAAGGCCGGGGACGCCGCCCGGCTGACCGTCTTCCGGGGCGGGGAATACCTGGACGTGTCCGTCACCTTCGGGGAGGCGGCTCCCGACGCGCCCTCCAACGACTCCTGACACCGCGGCCCGGTCCGCGGGACAGGGGCCGTTGTTTTTTTGCGAAAAATTTTTTATCTGCTGCAATAAAACCCTCTTCCCGGGCATTTCTTATTCGACAGGAGAAAGCGGCGGCATGCAAGTGGGAACGGCAAAGAGAACAGAAGACCACCCTCCCGACAGGGCCCGTCTGGAGGAGTATCTCTCCGGCATAGCCGCCGGAGACCGGGAGGCGCTGGGGGCGCTGTACGAGGCGGCCAGGGGCGCGGTGTACGCCGCGGCGCTGGGCGTTTTGAGAAACGCCCCGGACGCCCAGGATGTGACCCAGGACACCTTCGTCCGGGTCTGGGAGTGCGCCGGGTCCTACCGGCCCCAGGGCGCGCCCATGGCCTGGATACTGACCATCGCCCGGAATCTGGCGCTGATGCGCCTGCGCCGGGAGAGCCGGACTCAGCCCCTTTCCCAGCCGGAGCGGGAGGCCGCGCCGGACCGGGACCCCGGCCTGGAGGCGGAGGACAGGGCCGTGCTGGCCGGGGCGCTGAACGCCCTGGCAGACGAGGAGCGGCAGATCGTTTTGCTCCACGCCGCCGCCGGGCTGAAGCACCGGGAGATAGGCCGGGCGCTGGACATGCCCTTGGGGACGGTCCTGTCCAAGTACCGACGGGCGCTGAAAAAACTGCGGACCCACCTGGAAGGAGATGACGCGCTGTGACAGACCGGGAGCTTGAGCGGCGGCTGAAAGACGCCGTGGCGCGGGAGGCCCCCGACGATCTGGAGGGCGTGCTGTCCCGCTGTGGGTCGGACAGGGGGACCGTGCTCTATATGCCCGCCCAGCGGCAGAGGACCGGAGGCTGGAAGCGGGGGCTGATAGCCGCGTGCCTGGCCCTGGCGCTGTTCGCGGGAGGCGGCGGGGGACTGTTCTACCAGCAGGCCCACGCGGTGGCGTCCGTGATAAGCCTGGACGTGAACCCCAGCATCGAGCTGACGGTGAACAGGGGCGAGCGGGTGCTCTCCTGCACCGGCTTGAACGACGAGGCCGCCCAGGTCCTGTCCGACATGGGCGGAGGCCGGGACCTGGTAGGGGCCAAGCTGAACGTGGCGGTGAACGCCGTCGTGGGAGCCCTGGTGCGCAGCGGCTATCTGGACAGGATAGACTCGGCCCTTCTTATCTCCGTGGACGACGCCGACGCCGACCGGGCCGCCTGGCTCCAGCAGGAGCTGGTGGCCTCCGTAGACGGGGTGCTCCAGAGCGCCTCCAGCCAGATATCCGTCCTGAGCCAGAGCGTGACGGCGGACAAGCGGCTCAACACCCAGGCCCAGGAGAACAACATCTCCACCGGCAAGGCCGCGCTGGTGGAGCAGGTCATCGACATGAACGGCCAGCTGTCCTTCGCCGACCTGGCGGCCCTGTCCGTAGAGGAGCTGCGGGACATGCTCAAGACCGGCGCCCCCGCCATGCCCATCGGCCAGGCCGCCGCCCTGGACGCGGCGCTGCTGAGCGCCGGGGGGCTGGAGCTGGGGACGGACGGCTTCACCGGCTATGAGGTGGACCCGGAGCTGGACGACGTCCCCGCCTGCTACGAGGTGGAGCTGCGGGTCAACGGCAGGGAGCTGGAATACAGGGTGGACGCCTACACCGGCGAGATCATCGCCGCCCCCGCCGCCCTGTCCGGCCCGGCCATCACCGCCGGAGCGGCCCAGCGCATCGCCCTGGACCACGCGGGGGTGACGCTGGAGGAGACGGTGTCCGTGCAGTGCCAGCAGGACGACGAGCGCTACGAGGTGGCCTTTTCCACCGCCGCGTGCGGCTATGAATACGAGATAGCCTGCTCCGACGGACGGATACTGTCCTTCTCCTCCGAACCCTACGGGACCGGCCAGGGCGGCAGCCGGGATGACCACCACGCCGCCGCCGTGCCCGCCCCCGGCGGGGACATCGGCCAGGAGGCCGCCCTCAGCGCGGCCCTGGCCCACGCGGGCCTGACACGGGAGCAGGTCACCCACCTGGAGTGGGAGCGGGAGGCAGAGGACGGAGGCCACCACGGCGGAGACCGCCTGGAATACGAGGTGAGCTTCGACAGCGGCGGCTGGGAGTACGAATACACCATCGACGGCGCCACCGGCGCCATACTGGAACACGAACGGGAGTACGACGATTAAAAAGGAAAGGAAGGTCCAAAAAATGTTCAAAGCTGTTTTTGCCAACAAGTATTTTATGCGCTTCGCCCCTGTGGGCGCGGCGGCGCTCCTCATCCTCGGGCTGCTGACCGGGCCCGCCCTGGCCGCCGGAGCCCAGGAGGACATCGGCGCCGGACAGGCCGAGGCCATCGCCCTGGAGCAGGCGGGCCTTGGGGAGAAGGATGTCTCCCGGCTGCGCACCGAGCAGGACCGGGACGACGGGGCGCCGGAGTACGAGGTGGAATTTTTCACCGACGAGACGGAATATGACTACACCATCGACGCCGCCACCGGCGCGGTGTGGAAGGAGAGCCGGGAGCTTCTCCGCCGGGGCGCTCAGGGCGACGGGGACATAGGGGCGGAGGCTGCTCAGCAGGCCGCTCTGACCCACGCGGCGCTGGCCGCCGGGGACGTGCAGGACCTGGCCGCCCGTCGGGAGCTGGACGACAGCTATCTGGAATATGAGGTGCGCTGGCTGACCGAGACGCATGAGTATGAGTATGTCATTGACGCCGCCGAGGGGACCGTCTGGCAGTGGGAGAAGTCCATGCTGCCCGCCGCCCGGCTGGGGCTGGTGAACAGCCCGGAGCAGACGGCGGAGGACATCGGCGCTCAGGCCGCCCGCGACGCGGCCCTGGCGAAGGCCGGGCTGACGCTGGACCAGGTCACGCGGATGCACGTGGAGTGGGAGAGCCGCGACGACTACTTCGACCACCACCACGACGAGCACCACGCCGACCACGGCGTGTACGAGGTGTCCTTCTGCCAGGACGGGTATGAGTATGAGTGCGTGGTGGACTGCGCCACCGGCGAGGTGCTGGAGTACGAGCGGGAGTTCGACGACTGATAAGCCGGGTCGCCTGTGATACGCCCCGCGCCGGGGACACGGCGGCCGGGAAAAGCAAAAGAAAAAGCCGGGAACGGCATGACACTCGTCATGCCGTTCCCGGTCATTGGCTTGTTCGATAACGGAAGATCAGACCGCGCGCTGGACCTTGCCGCTGCGCAGGCAGCGGGTGCACACGTAGATGTGCTGGGGCTTCCCGTCCACGATCGCCTTCACGCGCTTTACGTTGGGCTTCCAGGTACGGTTGGAACGCCGGTGGGAGTGGCTGACCTTGATGCCGAAAGTCACGCCTTTTCCGCAAACCTCACATTTTGCCAT
>CANRNA010000041.1 GCA_947631805.1 uncultured Oscillospiraceae bacterium
CTGACCGACTGGCTCAGCGTGCGCAGGGATATAGCCGCCCTGGACAAGAACGCCGTGTTTTTGTCCAACCGGCGCAGGCGCATGAGCGTGGACAGCATCCAGGTGATGGTCCGCAAGACCCTTTTGAAGGCCGGTCTCGACCCGGAGCACATCTCCCCCCACAAGCTGCGCCACACGGCGGCCACGCTGATGCTGCAAAACGGCGTGGACGTGCGCACGCTCCAGGAGGTGCTGGGCCACGAGAATCTGAACACCACCCAGATATACACCCACATCGCCAACGCCGAGCTGAAAAAGGCCGCCGCCGCCAACCCCCTGGCGGCGTTCAGGCCGGAGACGGGCGGGCAGGAGGATAATTGATATATGGTATTTTCCAGCATTCTGTTCATGTTCATATATCTGCCCGTGGTGCTGGCGGTGTATTACCTCTTCCCTGCCCGGTGGCGGAACCTGTGGCTGTTCGTGGTGAACCTGGTCTTTTACGGATGGGGCGAGCCGGTGTATATCCTGCTGATGATCTTGTCCATCTGCGTCAACTACGCCAGCGGCCTTCTCATCGGGCGGTATCTGGACGCCCCCGGTGGCAGGCACGCCGCCGGTGATGGCAGAGCGAAGGCCAAGAGGGTCCTCGTCGGCAACACGGCGGTGAATCTGGGGCTGCTGTTTTTCTTCAAGTACTATGACCTGGTGGCGGACACCCTGAGCATGATACCGGGGGTGGACATCCCCGCCCTGGGGCTGACGCTGCCCATCGGCATATCCTTTTACACCTTCCAGACCATGAGCTACCCCATAGACGTGTACCGGGGCGACGGCCGCGTTCAGCGGAGCTTCATCAAGTTCGGTACATTCGTGGCCCTGTTCCCCCAGCTCATCGCCGGGCCCATCGTCCGCTACAAGGACATCGCCGACCAGCTGGAGGAGCGCCGGGAGACCCTGGACAAGTTCGCCTCCGGGGTGGAGCGGTTCGTGGTGGGGCTGGGGAAAAAGGTGCTCATCGCCAACAACGTGGGCATGCTGTGGGATGTCTATGCCAACATGCCCCCGGAGCAGCTCACCTTCGCCGGGGCCTGGATGGCCGCCATCGCCTTTTCCCTGCAGATATACTTCGACTTCTCCGGCTACTCCGACATGGCCATCGGCCTGGGCCGGATGCTGGGCTTTGAGTTTCTGGAAAACTTCAACTACCCCTATATCTCCCGGACTGTCACCGAGTTCTGGCGGCGCTGGCACATCAGTCTGGGCACCTGGTTTCGGGACTATGTGTATATCCCCCTGGGGGGCAGCCGCCGGGGACTGGCACGGCAGCTGCTGAATCTGCTGGTGGTGTGGTCCCTCACCGGGCTGTGGCACGGGGCCAGCTGGACATTTTTGTTCTGGGGGCTCTACTATGCCTTTTTCCTGGTGCTGGAGAAGGTGTTCCTGCTCCGGTGGCTGGATAAGCTCCCCTCCCTTGTGGGCCACGTGTACACCCTTCTGGTGGCCGTCTCGGGCTGGGTCATCTTCCAGCAGACAAGCGTGAGCCAGACCCTCGTCTTCTTCCGGGCCATGTACGGCTTCGGCCAGGCCGGGTTCTGCGCGGGCCGGGATATCTACTATCTCAGCGGCTTCGGGGCGCTGCTGGCCGCGGGCTGCTTCGCCAGTCTGCCGGTGGGAAGGGACCTGTTCAAAAAGCTGCCGGAAAAGCTCCGGGCTGTGGCCGTGCCGGTGCTGATACTGGCCGTGCTGGTGGTCTCCACCGCCTATCTGGTGGACTCCACCTATAACCCCTTCCTCTACTTCCGTTTTTGAGGTGCGCATTATGCAGAAGATAGCCAAAATCGCCGTGCTGGTGGTATTTCTGGGCTTCATCGGCGCCTTTTTCCTCTTAAATCCCATCCTGCCGGACCGGGAATTCTCCCAGCAGGAGAACAAGAGCCTGCAGACCCTCCCGGATTTCTCCCTGCGGGCGCTGTTTTCCGGGGACTTCACCAGCAAGTTCGAGAGCTACACCACCGACCAGTTCGCCTTTCGGGACCTATGGACGGCCCTGAAGGCCCGGTGCGAACTGCTGACCGGGAAAAAGGAGAACAACGGCGTCTACTACCGCTCTGACGGGGTGCTTCTGGTGGATTTTGACGCCCCGGCGGACCAGGTCATAGACGAGAACGTGTCCTATCTCAACGCCCTGACGGACAGCTGTGACATGCCTGTCTACTTCGGCCTCATCCCCGGCTCGTCGGAGATAGAGGCCTCCCTCCTGCCGGACAACGCCCCCTGCGACAGCCAGCAGGCGGTCATCGACCGGGCTTACAGCCAGAGCAGGGCGGAAAACATCGACTTCTCCGCCCCCTTGCGCCAGCACGCGGACGAGTATATCTTCTACAGGACCGACCACCACTGGACCAGCCTGGGTGCCTATTACGGCTACGAGGCCCTGTGCGCAGCCATGGACCTGCCCGCCCCCTCCCTGTCCGACTATGACCGGCAGGTGGTGTCGGAGGCGTTTTACGGCACCACCTGGTCCACCTCCGGCTTTTCCTGGGTAGGCCCCGACCGGATGGAGACCTTCGTGCCCGACGACGGGACCGCCGTCGTCACCAATTACGACGGGGCCGTGCCCGCTGTGGGGCCCCTGTATGACACCTCCTATCTGGAGGTGAAGGACAAGTACTCCATGTTCCTGGGCGGGGTATCTCCCCTGCGGAGCGTGGAGACCGGCCATGAGGGGCCAAAGCTGCTGATCGTCCGGGACTCCTACACCGACAGCCTGACCCCCTTCCTGCTGGAGAACTTCTCCCGCATCGATCTGGTGGACCTGCGCTTTTACAAGCAGTCCGTATCCCGATACGCGGCGGACAACGGCTTTGACGCCGTGCTGGTGCTATACAGCGTGAGCAATTTTTCCACAGACCCCAACCTGTTTTTGCTGAGCATGTAAAGGAGACGCATCATGAAAATGACCCTTGATCCGGGGGCATACGCCCCCACCAGAGCCCACCCCACCGACGCGGGGCTGGACCTCTACGCCCGGGAGCGGGTGGTGATCCCCGCCGGGGGCAGCGCCGTCGTGGACACGGGGGTGCACATTTCCCTGCCGGAGCACACCGTGGGCATGCTCAAGAGCAAGAGCGGCCTGAACGTGAAAAAGAACATACTGGGCGAGGGGGTCATAGACGAGGGATACACCGGCCCCATCATCGCCAAGCTATACAACCACGGCAATGAGGACGTGATCATCGAGCCGGGGATGAAGATCATCCAGCTGGTGATACTGCCCGTTCTCACGCCCGCGCTGGAGCTGGTGGACGCCCTGGAGGACACGGCCCGGGGCGACGGGGGCTTCGGCAGCACCGGCGCGTGATTTAAGTTACATAAAAAGCCAGGCGTGACCGGCAAGTCACGCCTGACTTTTGCTGTCCTCCGGCAAGCTGTTCGGCGGGTCCTGGGGCGCCGCCGTGGGAAAGGTCACCTCCGCCTTGAACAGGTCCCCGTCCAGAATGAGCCGGAGCTGGCCGTCCATGAGCTCCGTGATGCTCCTGGCGATGGCCAGGCCCAGGCCGCTCCCCTCGCTGGAGCGGGAGCTGTCCCCCCGGACGAACCGCTCCATCAGCTCGTCCGCCGGGATGTCCAAGGGCTCCCGGGAGGTGTTTTTCAAGGCGATGACGGTCTTCTCCTGCCCCGCCTCCAGGTCGAAATAGGCCCTGGTGGCCGGTTGGGCGTATTTGAGGATGTTGGTGATGAGATTGTCCAGCACCCGGCCCAGCAGCCGGGGGTCCGCCAGGATGGGGGCCTCCTGCTCCGGCAGGTGGAGCACCGGCTCGATGCCCACGGCCGAGAGCCGCTCGCTGTACTCACCCACCGACTGCTCCAGCAGCTCCCGCACGTCGAATATCTCCGCCCGGACGGTCACCGCGCCGCTGGCGGCCTTGGAGGCCTCCACCACGTCGGCGGTGAGCTTTTTCAGCTTGGCCCCCTGCCTGTCCAGCACTTCCAGATATTCCCGGCGGGTCTCCTCCGGCAGGGCGGGGTCCTTTAATAGCTCGATATAGTTGATGATGGAGGTCAGGGGCGTCTTCAGATCGTGGCTCACGTTGGTGATGAGCTCGGTCTTCACCCGCTCGCTGCGCATCCGCTCCTCCACGGCCAGGGCCATGCCGTCGCCGATGCTGTTCAGGTCCCGGCCCAGCTCCTTCCACACCAGGTGCAGGCGCCTGGTGTTCACCTTATAGCCCAGGTCCCCCGCCGCCAGAGCGTTGGAGGCCCGGCGGATGCGCCGCTCCTCCGCCGACCAGCATATAAGGCAGGGCACCAGCGCCAGATCGAAGCCCAGGAGCCCCAGGATGTACGCCTCGGCGCTGGCCTCGAACACCCCGGAGACGATCCCGAACACCACCAGGAGAAAGTGGACCGCCAGCACCAGCAGGGCCAGGGCACCGGGGCTCAGACGGCGCACTGCCCGGCGCAGCAGCAGCTTTTCCCGCAGGACACCGGCGGCTGTCTGGTTGGTCATCAGGCACAGCCCCACGGCCACCGCCCAGAGGGTAAAAAGAATGTGGATGAGCGGGGGATCGATGTTAATCTGCATCAGCACCAGGAGGTCCTCCCGGTACATGACGGATATGGCGGTCCGCTCGCCCCAGCCAGCCAGGAGGAACAGCCCCGCCGCCGCCAGGTCGAAGGGGACCCGGCCCAGGGCCGTGAGCTTTCCCCTCTTCCCCATTCCGGCGGCGGCTATGACGCTCACCGCCAGTGTGACGGCGCTCATGAGCGCCCCGGCGATGGCCGCGGGCAGGAAGTACTCCCGCCAGCCGAACAGCTGCCGGAACAGGAAATATTCCCGGTAGCAGCCGTCATAGGGGGACACGGGCAGATTCACATACCCCTCGATGTCGAAGTATCTCAGCTCCTCCGGGGGCTCCTCCGCCTCCCCGCTGTCCTCCCCCTCCGTCTCCACCAGGGTGCTGGTGGGACCCAGGGGCTTTTCCATCACGTAGGTGGTGGAATAGCAGGAGGCGTCGGTGGTGGTGTCGCCGTACACGTCACCGGTGTTGTGGTCCCGGATGATATAGGAGAACGCGGCGCCGCCCCAGCCTCCCAGGCCGGTGCTGTTGGGGTCCTGGAGCCAGTGGAGGTTCTCCGCCACGTGGTAGAGACAGTCGTTTATGTACCGCTGGCAAAGGGAGCTGTCCTCAAAGCCGAAATCGCTCTCCCTGTACCAGCCGTCCCGCAGGCAGAAGCTGTAAAGGGCCAGGGAGCAGCACCCCACCGCCGTGCTGAGGCAAAACAGCACCAGCACCAGCGCCCGGAACCAGATTTGTCCCATGACAGACTTCATCGTCTCACCCCTCAAGCTTGTAGCCCTTTCCCCAGACCACCTTCAGGTGCCGGGGCTCGGCGGGGTCTATCTCCAGCTTTTCCCGGAGATGGCGGATGTGCACGGCCACCGTGCCCTCCGCGCCCATGGGCTTGTCCTGCCACACCTGCCGGTATATCTCCCGGCTGGAGAAGACCTTTCCAGGGTTTTCCAGGAAAAATTTCAGGATGTCGTATTCCTTGGGGGTGATGGTAATGGGCTCCCCATCCAGGGTGACGGTCTTGGTGTCGTCGTCCATCTCTATGCCGCCCAGGGAGAGGGACGCCGGTTTTGTCTTAGCGTCGTTCAGGCGGGTATACCGGCGCAGCAGGGCCTTCACCCTTGCCAGCACCTCCTGGGCGTTGAAGGGCTTTGTCACATAGTCGTCCGCCCCCAGCTCCAGGCCCATGATCTTGTCCTCGTCCTCGCTCTTGGCGGTGAGCAGTATCACCGGCACATTGCTCCGGGCCCGGAGGGTCGTCAGGGCGGACACCCCGTCCAGCTCCGGCATCATGATGTCCAGCAGGATGAGGCTGACCTCATCCCTCTCCGTCAGCTCCAGAGCCTCCCGGCCGTTGGCGGCCTCCAGAACGCGATACCCCGCCCCGGAGAGATAGATGTTCAGCGCCCGGCGGATGTCCCTGTCGTCGTCGCATATCAGCACTGTGTACATGCTCCTCGCCTCCTCTCGCCTAAAGGGTAACACAAGAAACAAAAAGAAGAAAGAGGTAATTTCTTAAGATTTTCTTAAATGTCCCGGACGCGCGCGTCCGGGACAGCCATCCTATCACACCTTCGGTCGTCTTGTCCACCGCAGGACGGCCAGGGGCACACACCCCAGGCCGATCAGCACCGGGACGATGAGCAGCAGCCAGGGGGACCAGATATACTGCCCGAAGAGGTGGAACGTATTGGTGCGGAAGATGTCCGCGCTGCTGCCCACCATGGGGAGCAGGTCCAGGGCCCTCTGCAGCCCGACGGGGAGATACTGGGCCACCGCCATGGGCCCGTATACGGCGGCCAGGCTCAGCAGCAATGCCAGAAAGTTGCTCTTCACCAGGGCGGACAGGAGCATGACCACCCCCGCGAAGCCGACGGCACCCAGCAGGGCGAAGGCCCACTGGTATATCTCCCCCTGGAGCATGTTCATAGGCGCCACGGCCAGCAGCTTGATGCACTGGATGGGCATATCCCACCCGGACACCCCCAGGTAGATGAGCTGGGCGGCCACAAGCCCGGCGGCCAGGAGCCCATACAGCTCCAGGGCGAAGAGCAGGCCGCTTGCCACCTTCGTGCAGGCAAGCTCTCTCCAGCCGCCACGGGTCGTCAGGAGAAGGTGGCTTGTGTTGTTGTGCCACTCCCCGGAAAAGGTGGGCGAGAGGGCGATGGCAAGAAACAGCGCCACGATGGTGCCCAGGGACGGCAAAAGGTCCCCCAGGAGGTGCTGCCATCCCTTCACCCACTGGTAGCGAAAGGGCTCTGTGACCCGGTCGTTCATGGCCCGGAGCATATCCCCCTCCTGGCCGGTCCACTGGCCGTTGGCGTGGAGAAAGTCCTCCAGCGCCGCCTGCCGCCGCCCGTAAAAGTCGGTGATCTGGTCCGCGTTCACGTAGTACGCCATCAAAATGGCGTACAGGCCCCGGTCCTGCTCCTCCAGCTCCGGATAGAGCTGGCTGAGCCAGTTGTTGAGCATCGTGCGCTCGCACCTCCCCAGCTCGTCGGACATACCGGCGGCGTCATAGCGCTGCAGGTCCCGGACCATCTGTCTCACGGTCTCGTCCGTCAGATAGCCCCCGTAGCGCTCCGCCTGGGCCTGGCTGGCCCGTATCACGGCGTAGCCGTCAAAGTTGTTCCCAAAGGCGCTGGTCACGTCATTGGAGCTTCCGAAATCAAACCACTGAAAGGAGAGGAAGCCCGCGAACACGACGATGTACACGAAGCACAGCAGCACGCTCAGACGCACGCTCGTCTTTCGCCAGAGCTTTTTGTGTTCCAACCGAAAAAGTTCCATTTTATGCCTCCTTTTTCCCGAAGTGATAGAGATACAGGTCCTCCATGGTGGGCTGGCACGGGGTCGCCCGGTCGGCGGGCCGTCTGTCGGAGACGATGCGCAGCACCACCCGCTCTCCCTCGTGGCGGAAATTGGCCACGGGCACCCTCTCCTGCCACAGCCGGGCCTGGCTGGCGGGAACGGCCAGCTCCCACACCTTCCCCTCCGCCCGGCGTATCAGCTCCGGCACCGTGCCCTGGAGGATGAAGCGGCCGTCCTTCATCACGAATACCTCGTCCGCGATGGCCTCCACGTCCGACACGATGTGGGTGGACAGTATCACGATCCTGTCGGCGGCGTAGTCAGCCAGAAGATTTCTCAGCCGCACCCGCTCCCTGGGGTCCAGGCCCGCCGTGGGCTCGTCCAAAATGAGCACCCTGGGGTCGTTCAGCAGTGCCTGGGCGATGCCTATGCGCTGCTTCATCCCCCCGGAGAAGGTCCTGAGCTTTTTCCGGGCAGCCCCCAGCAGGTCCACGGTATGGAGCATCTCCCGGACCCGCCGCCCGGCCACGGCACGGGGCAGCCCCTTCAGGGCGGCGATATAGGCGAGAAACTCCGCGGCGGTGTAGTCGGGGTAGTACCCGAAGTCCTGGGGCAGATACCCCAGCACGTTCCGGTAGGCCGCCCCCATGGCGGTGACCTCCTCCCCGTTGAAAAACACCTCCCCCGAGGTGGCGCTCAAAATGGCGCACAGCATCCGCATGAGGGTGGTCTTCCCCGCCCCGTTGGCCCCCAGCAGGCCGTACACCCCTGGGGTCAGCGTGGCGCTGACACAGTCCACGGCTATCTTGCTGCCAAACTGCTTGGTCAGCCGGTCAAGTGACAATTCCATACATTTTGCCCTCCCTGTTCGCATTGATGATATAGACGGTCTCCCGGACGAAAAACGCCGAGAAGAGGAGAAACGCCAGCCCCCACACGCCTATGGCGGAGGCCTCGTAAAGCCCCGGCATGAGCCGGGAGGAGCTGCCCCAGCACCCGCAGGCGGCCAGGACGGACACCAGGCACGCCCAGGGCCCCCCGCTCCTCTGGCGGCGGAGCAGAAACAGCGTGGCGGTCATGCCCATCAGATAGGGCACCAGGCAGTACAGGGCCATCCGCCCCAGGGCCTGGCAGGACCCCTGCAAATATACCTCCAGCCCCAGAAGGACGGTCATGCCCACCAGGGAGAAGCCCCCCGCCAGGACGAGCCGCGCCAGGGCCGCCTGGGGGCCGGAGGACCGGGTCGCCGCCTCTATCTCGCTGACCCGGTAGTAGGCCCCCCGGAAAAAGGACGGCAGGGCAGCCAGGATGAACAGGGGCATATACATGGGTATATCCTCCGCCTGCCCGGCGCTCTCCCATGCCCCGAAGCAGGCCAGAGCCAGCACCGCCGCCTGGAGCAGCATGGTCTTTATGCCCTCTAAGCGGAATATGGCCGAGAGAAAGCCCCAAAAGCTGAGCCTCTCCCCCTCTATGGCCCTCCGCTGCCCCGTCATGGCCCGGCACAGGGCCACGGTCTCCTCCAGCCGCCGGGGCACAGGGGCCGCCGACAGTGTCCTGACAAGATATTCGTTCCACGCATCACGTCTCACGGTCTTTCACCTCCCTCATGCGCTTGAGCGCGCTGCGTACTCGGCTCTGGGCCGTCCGGAGGGAGCAGCCGGTCACCGCCGCTATCTGGCGGAAGGTGAGCTGCTCCGCGTACCGGAGGACCACGGCTCTTTTCTGCTCGGCGGGCAGACATCCCAAAAGGGCCGCCGCCTCCGCTCTGTCCTCCACCCGTCCCATGTCGTCCCGGTCGTCCGCCAGGGCCTCCTGGTCCTCCAGGGGATACTGGCGGAGCTTCCGGCTCTCGTCTATGCACAGCCGGTCGGCGATGGTGTACAGATACGACTTGAATCTCCCCCGCCTGTCATACCGGGACAGAGCGTCGAAAAGGCGCAGGAACGTCTCCTGGGTCAGGTCCTCCGCCTTCTCCCTGTTCCCGCACCAGAACCGGCAGTAGCGCAGGATGGGGCCATAGTACCGGCGGACAAGCTCCTCCGCCGCGTCCCCGTCCCCCCGGCGTATCCGCTCTATCAGCTCGTCGTCGCTCACACGGCTCCCCCCTCTCTCCTGCCCTCTGTCCCTCTATAACGGATGAAGGGGGCAAAATGATTTTCCGGAAACGAAAAAAGATAAAAAAATATCTGAGACATCCGCGGATATGTCAGATACCGTATGAGATTTGCTCATTCCTTGGGGATATCGCTCTGGCGCATGATGAAGGCCCGCAGGGAGTTGAGCACCGCCAGCAGCGCCACGCCCACGTCCGCGAACACCGCCAGCCACAGCGGGCAGGTGCCCAGCATGTCCAGCACCAGGATGATGACCTTGAACGCCAGGGCGAAGACGATGTTCTGCCACACGATGGCCCGGGTCTGGCGGGCGGCCTCTATGGCCGTGACCACCTTGGAGGGGGCCGCGCCCATGATGACCACGTCGGCCGCCTGGATGGCGGCGTCGGAGGTGGCCCCGTGGAGGCTCATGCCCACGTCCGCCTGGCGGATGCAGTCGGCGGTGGTCTCCGCGTCACCCACGAATATGAGCTTGCCCCGCTTGATCTGGCGGTTTTGTATCTCCCGGACCACGGCCACCTTTTCCGAGGGCGGGCAGTTGGGATAGAACTGGCCGATGCCCACCTGCCGGGCGAATTTCTCCGTGGCGGCGGGGCTGTCCTCGGTGAGCATGGCGATCTCCCGGTTTTTGTCCCAGCTGAGCACGGTCACCGTGCCGGACACGTCGGGCTTTGCCACGCTGCCGAACACGATGCGCCCGGCGTACTGGCCGTTGATGGCCAGATACACGCAGTTCTCCTCGTCCAGGGCGTCCTTCCCAGGGTCGGCGCCGTGCTCGGCGGCAAAGGCATGATCCCCCAGCACGATGCTGACGCCCTCCACCTCCACGGTGATGCCGAAGCGGTCCGGGAGCTGGCGGAAGCTCTGGATGAGCTCGATATAGATGACGCCCTTATAGGCCGCCTTGATGGCGTCGGCGTAAGGGCCCTCGGCGTAGGCGCAGGCGTGGGCGGCGATGCGCAAAAACACGTCCGCCTCCAGCTTTTCGCTCTTGACGGAGACCACCCGCAGTCCCTCATCCTCCAGCGCGCCGGTCTTGTCGAAGACCACCGCCCTGGCCCGGGACACGTCGTCCATGGCGCAGGTGTTCTTGAACAGGATGCCCTGGCGGGTCGCGCCGCCGATACCGGCGAAATAGCTCAGGGGTACGGAGATGACGATGGCGCAGGGGCAGGCGATGACCATGAGCACCAGCGCCCGGTATACGCCCTCCGTCACCGTGGTGTGCAGGGCAAAGGGCGACACGATGGCGATGGCCGCCGCGATGCCCAGCACCACCGGGGTATAGATACGGGCAAAATGGGTGATAAATTCTTCCGTGCGGCCCTTGGGCCCCTTGTCCGAGCGCACCTCCGCCAGCACGGCGTTGGCCTCCGGGGAGCGGTTTTCCATGAGCCCCTCGATATTTTGACGCACCTTCGCCAC
>CANRNA010000042.1 GCA_947631805.1 uncultured Oscillospiraceae bacterium
ACTCAAGAGCCATGATGGAAAATGATAATTTGAAGAGACGACTTTTTCATTTGGCAGTGGTATAGTAGGAACATCAAAAAAGGAAAGGACCCGGTCGGCGAAAGCCGCCGGGTTTTTGGTTTGGGGTGATAGATTGGGTCAGGGTGAGCTTTGGCTGGAGGAGGAGCGGCTGACACTGCTGGAGGGCTGGGCCCGGGACGGGTACTCGGCAGAGGACATCGCCGCGAGGATGGGCATAGGGCGGAGCACGTTTTACAAGTGGAGAAAGCGATATCCCCAAATCGACCAGGCTGTGCGGAAGGGCCGGGAGATCGTGGATTACCAGGTGGAACAGGCATTGCTGGACAAGGCGCTGGGAGGCGACCTGCGGGCGCAGATGTATTGGCTGAACAACAGGCGGGGGGACAAATGGCAGGAGCACCCCAAGGAGAAGACGGGAGAAGGAGAGGAAGGCGTCACGGTGATCGTGGATGTATGAGGTGCGGCTGTCAGAGCTGTTGGGCCCGGCGTTCCATGAGCTGGCGGGGGATGTGTTCCGGCATGGGCACACCTATTATGACCTGGCGGGAGGGCGGGGCTCGCTGAAGAGCTCGGCGGTGAGTTTGATGGTACCGGTACTGCTGTATCACGAGCCGGAGGCACACGGGCTGGTGCTGCGGAAGGTGGGGGCCACGCTGCGGGACAGCGTGTTCGCCCAATACTGCTGGGCGCTGGATAAGCTGGGCATGGCGGGAGCGTGGGAGGCGCGGCTGTCGCCCATGGAGCTGGTGCGGAAGAAGACGGGGCAGCGGATCATGTTCCGGGGCGCAGACGACCCGATGAAGCTCAAGTCGGTGAAGGTGCCGTTCGGGTATATCGCGGTCACGCACTTTGAGGAAAAGGACCAGTTCGCCGGGCGGGGGGAGATACGGAGCATATTGCAGTCCACTATGCGGGGCGGCGAGCGGTTTTGGTGCTTCGAGAGCTATAACCCGCCGATGAGCCGGGACAACTGGGCCAACGAGGACGCGCTGGAGGAGAGGCCGGACAGGCTGCGGCACGTGAGCTGCTATCTGGACGCGCCGCGGGCGTGGCTGGGGGAGGAGTTCTTCGCCCAGGCGGAACGGCTGCGGCTGGCGGACGAGCGGGCGTGGCGGCATGAGTATCTGGGCGAGGCCGTGGGGACCGGCGGGAACGTGTTCGAGCGGCTGGAGACACGGGAGCTGACGGACGAGGAGATAGGCCGGATGGACCGGATATACCAGGGGGTGGACTTCGGGTGGTATCCGGACAAGTACGCGTTCGTGCGGGTGCATTACGACAGGGCGCGGGAGCGGATATATCTGATAGATGAACATTATGTCAACAGAGAAAGCAACAGAGAGACAGGGAATTGGATAAAGGAGAGGGGATATTATGACTACCCCATCGTGTGCGACGGGGCGGAGCCGAAGAGCATCGCCGATTACCGGGAGATGGGCCTGCCCGCCAGAAGGGCGGTGAAGGGGCCGGGGAGCGTGGAATATGGGTTCAAGTGGCTCCAGAGCAGGACCATCGTGGCGGACAGACGGCGGACGCCGGAGACATGGCGGGAGCTGAGCCGGTATGAATATGAACGGGACCGGGAGGGCCGGGTGATGAGCGGCTATCCGGACAGAGACGACCACGCCATATCGGCGCTGCGGTACGCGCTGGAGGGATTTTTCCTGCGGCGGGGAACGACGGCATGAGGGAGGAAGAAATGTTGTTTCGGAGGAAGGAGAAGACGGGAATGGACCTGGCGGCGAGAGCAAAGGAACAGTTCGGCGTGACGGCGGCCGGGGGCGGAGACGGCACCGCCGCCCGGTGCGCAGAGATATACAGGGGACGGCCCCCATGGGTGAGCGGAGAGGACGGGATAAAGACCGTGAACTTCGCCAGGACCATAAGCGCGGAGGTGGCGCGGCTGGCCACGCTGGCGGCAAAGGTGACGGTGTCCGGCGGGGAGCGGGCCGCGTTTTTGCAGGAGCAGATAGACGGGCTGTATTTCCGGCTGCGGCACTGGGTGGAATACGCCTGCGCGTGGGGAACAGTGATATTGAAGCCCAGCGGCGAGGGGGTTGACCTGGTGACCCCGGAGCGGTTCGTTATCACGGGCCAGCGGGACGGGACCGTCACGGGAGCGGTGTTCGGAAGCGGGGCTTATGACGGGGCGCGGGAGCGGTATTACACCAGACTGGAATATCACCGGTTCCTGCCGGACGGGCGGTACGCGGTGAGCAACCGGTGCTTCGTGGGCGTCACCGCCGCGGACCGGGGCAAGCCCGTGCCCATGGAGGCCACGCCCTGGGCGGGTGTGGCGGCGGACATGACGGCGGAAGGGCTGGAAAGACCGCTGTTTTCCGTGCTGCGGATGCCGGGGGCGGACAGCGGGGACCCGGCGTCGGTGATGGGCCAGCCGGTGTTCGCCGGGGCGCTGCAGGAGCTGGAGGACCTGGACACGGCCTATAGCCGGAATGCGGAGGAGATATTCGACAGCAGGCGGATAAGCCTGATAGACGACAGACTGACGGACCAGGCGGGCGCGCCTTTGGGCCGGGGAGAGAGCGTGAAGCTGCCCCGGTTCGCCCGGCGGGTGTTCGGCGTGGGGGCGGAGGAGTTTTATCAGGCCATCGACCCGGCGCTGCACACCGAGCAGCGGCTGGCGGGCATCAACGCCCTGCTCAGCCAGATCGGGTTCAAGTGCGGGTTCTCCAACGGGTATTTCGTGTTCAACGAGCGGTCGGGGATGATGACCGCTACCCAGGTGGAGGCCGATGACCGGCGGACGGTGCAGCTGGTGAAGGACGTGCGGGACAGGCTGGAGGACGCGCTGGACGGGCTGCTGTACGCCCTGGACAAGACGGCGGACGCCATGGGCCTGGCCCCGGCGGGGGCGTATTCGGCGGTGTATGATTTCGGGGACGTGACCTATAACCGGGAAGAAGACAGGGCCCGGTGGTACGGTTACGTGGCCGACGGGAGGCTGCCGTTTTGGTACTATCTTGTGAAATTCGAGGGGTTCGGGCCGGAGGAGGCCAAGGCCCTGGCCGGGGAGGCGGCGATATGACAGAGCAGGAGCTGTTGGAGCAGGGATTGACGGAGGAGCAGACGCGCTTCGTGCTGGGGGCGTGGGAGCGCCGGGAGCGGGAGGCGGCTGTGCAGGCGGCGCTGGAGGGCTATGGGTTTTCCTCCGGGGCGGCCAGAGACGCCGCGGCGGAGGCCCTGCGGCAGGCGGAGCTGGCTGTGGAGGACGGCAGGCTCACGGGCGTGGAGGCCGTGATGGACGGGCTGCGGGCCAGGGACCCGGATATGTTCCGACCCCAGCGGGAGCCGGTGCGGTTCACGGCGCCCATGGGGGGCGAGGACAGGCCCACCAGAGAGCAGATCATCAAAATCCCCGATCGGGCCCGGAGACGGGCGGCTATCGCGGAAAATATGAGATTATTCAAAGGAGAGAATTGACATGGCAGAAAACCTTATCACCAAAAGCGACCTGGCGCGGGCCAGGGAGATCGACTTCATCGCCGCGTTCAGCGGGTCCGTGACCAAGCTGATGGAGGCTATCGGCGTGACGCGGAAGATACCCAAGCAGGCGGGGACCGTGCTGAAGGCCTATAAGGCGTCCGGAGAGCTGGACAGCGGCGTCGTGGCCGAGGGCGAGACCATCCCCCTGAGCAAGTACAAGACCGAGGCGGTGGCCGTCAAGGAGATCACCCTGAAAAAGTGGCGCAAGGCCGCCTCCGCCGAGGCCATCATCGACCGGGGCTATGACCAAGCGGTGGATATGCTCACCGACGAGATGCTTCGGGATGTACAGAAGAGCGTGCGCAAGGACTTTTTTGATTTCCTGGCGACCGGGGAGGGCTCCGCCAGCGGCGAGACGTTCCAGGGGGCTATCGCCCAGGCGTGGGGCCAGCTGCAGGTGCTGTTCGACGACGACGCGGTGGGCGCGGTGTATTTCCTGAATCCCCTGGACGTGGCCGACTATCTGGCCAGCGCGCCTGTGACCATGCAGACCGCCTTCGGGCTGAGCTATGTGGAGAACTTCATGGGGCTGGGGACCGTGATCCTCAACGCCAGCGTGCCCAAGGGGACCGTGTACGCCACGGCCAAGGAGAATCTGGTGCTGTACTACATCCCGGTCAACGGGGCCGATCTGAATGAGGCGTTCGACTTCACTGCCGACGAGACCGGGTACATCGGCATCCATGAGCAGGCGGATTACACCAATATGACCGCCTCCGACACGGTGGTGTGCGGTATGGCGCTGTTCGCCGAACGGCTGGACGGCGTGGTGAAGGCCACCATCGGCGCGTGATGGAATACGGGGAATATGCCGCCCTCTACCCGGACGGGCCGGGGGCGGAGCTGTTCCCGCGGCTGGAATGGGAGGCCCGGCGGGCGCTGGAGCGGGCCGTTACCGGCGTGGACGGGGTGATGAAGCTGGATGCCGCGCCGCCTGAAGAGGAGCGGGCGGCGGAGGCGGTGCGCCGGTGTCACGGGGCGCTCATCCACCGGCTGTGGGAGCTGGAGCGGGAGAGTAATTATGTCAACCGAGACGACGGGACGGCCATGCCCGGCCTGGTCACGGCGGTGACAGCCGGGGCCGAGAGCGTCACCTTCGCCGCGCCCCGGACATCCACCGCGGAGAGCCGGGAGAGGGCGCTGCGGGAGACGGCGGAAGCATATCTGGCCGGTATCGCGGACGGGAACGGGGTGCCGCTGCTATACGCCGGGCCCTATCCGGCTGGCCGGGCCGGGAAGGAGTGACGATGTTTCAGGACGTGGTGACGGTCTTCAACCGGCGGGACGGGCTGTGGTACCCCACGGTGCTCGAAGGCGTCCATATACAGCGGCGGGCCGCCGTGGAAGAGGACCGGCTGGGGACCCGCCGGGCGGACGAGGTGCTGGTGCTGGCGCCCTATACCGTAGAAGAGGGGCGTATCACAGTGGGCGGGAAGGAATATCTGCCGCCCAGGCAGTGGCGGCGGGCCGCCGCGCCGGAGGGGGCGGTGACCTTCACCTGCGGGGAGGCGTTCGACATCCTGCTGCTGGGCCGGTGGGAGGAGGACGGTCCTGCGGAGGACAGCCGGTGGCCGGAGGGCTTTTACGGCTGGCTGGACCGGGAGCGGGACGGGGTCTACGCCCTGGCCGCCGTCAAGCGGTTCGACGCCCTGCCCCACTTTGAGCTGACAGGCAGGTGAGCGATGGAAGAGGTATATGACAGCGTCACGGCGGCTGTGCTGGCCGCCGTGAACGATTTTCCCGGGCTGCCGGAGGGGACGCGGTTCGCCTTTGGCACCCTGGGAGAGGAGAGCGGCCTGGCCCTGATACCGGGAGAGGGGGCCGTGATTGAGGAGGAGAGCCGGTCCGTCACAGGGCGGAGGCGGCGGATGTGTCGGCTGCCCTTCGTGCTGGCGTGCCGCGTCGGCGGGGCCGGAGAGAAGCGCCGGGAGCAGTTGGCGGCCTGGCTGGACGGGCTGGGCCGCTGGCTGGAGGGACAGGCGGCGTACCCGGCTCTGGACGGGGGCAGGCGGCTTGCGGATATACGGCGCGTGGGCGCGCCCCGGCCGGAACAGCGGGCCGGGGACCGGACGGAGGCCTGGGTCATGGAGATGGCCGCCCGATACGAAGCTATACTATTTTAATTATTATGGAGGATGAGCTATGAAGCTGGAGAGAGAAGCCCTGGCGACTTATTTGGACACCGCGTTCAACACCAAGATCGACCAGGCAGAGAGCGCCGCGTTTGAGATCGTGGGCGACGACATCGAGGAGATGAGCGTGGAGCTCAACGCCGACACGGAGCAGATCAAGAATATCCTGGGGCAGACAAAGACGAAGGACAACGGCTACGCGCCCAGCATGGACGCGGAGCCCTTTTACGCGGACCCGGACAAGGCGCTGTATCCCAAGCTGCGGGACATCGCCATGGACCGGCTGAAGGGGGACAAGTGCAAGACGCTGATGCTGGAGGTCATCGTGGAGGACACGGAGGCCGAGACCCACAGCGCGTGGCTCCGGGAGGTCACGGTCAAGCCCCAGAGCTACGGCGGCGGCACCGACGGGTTCAGCATCCCCTTCACCGTCAGCGAGGACGGCGCCAGCAAGAAGGGCACCGTCACCGCCGAGAGCATGAAGACCGGCAAGCCCAAGTTCACGGCGGGCGCGTGAGGCGGCGGCTATGGGAGAGACGATGAAGCTGCGCGTGGAGACAGGCGCGGTCACGGTGGATGTGGAGGACGAGCGGGGACAGGTCATCGGCCAGTTCGATTTCAACCCCGCCGACTCCAATATCCTCAAGCGCTACGGCGCGGTGGTGGACTTTTTCAACAGCGCCGCCGTGGAGGAGGGCGGCGATGAGCAGGAGCAGATAGAGCGGATGAACCGCCTGGCAGACGACATCGCCAGGCAGTTCGACTATCTGCTGGGCTACGAGGTGTCCGGGGGCATTTTCGGCAAGTGCGGACCGCTGACGGTGACGAAGCGGGGCGACTTCTTCTTCGAGCAGGTGCTGGAGGGCGTGGGGTCGCTCATCGAGAGCGTGACGAAAAAGCGGTTGGACAAGAAGCTTGCCCGGATACGGCGGGCGGCCGGGAACGTGCCGTCCCTGGCCGGGGAAAAATGACGGCGTGGAGCCTGCCCACGTCCCTGACGGTCAGGGGCGTGGGCTATCCTATCCGGACGGATTTCAGGGATATCCTGTACCTGCTGGGGATATTGGCGGACCCGGCGTTCGAGGAGGATGAGCGGGGAGAGATATGCCTGCGGGTGATGTATATCACATGGGAGGATATCCCGCCGGAGGACAGGCAGGAGGCGTTGGACCGGGCGGCGGCGTTCATAGACGGGGGCGTTCCGGCCAAGGGAGGCCGCCGAGGGCCCAGGACCATGGATTGGGAGCAGGACGGGCCTATCATCCTGCCAGCGGTGAACCGGGTGCTGGGCCGGGAGGTAAGGGAGATGGAGTATCTCCACTGGTGGACGTTTCTGGGGGCGTATATGGAGATAGGGGAGAGCCTTTTCAGCGAGGTGCTCCACATACGCCGGAAGCGGGCCAAGGGCAAAAAGCTGGAAAAACACGAGCAGGAGTTTTACAGGGAAAACCGGGAGCTCGTGGAGCTGCGGCCCAGGCGGACGGAGGAAGAACAGGCCCGGCGGGAGGCGCTGCGGGCGCTGTTCGTTTGACGGAAGAGAGGGGAGAGAGGTATTGGCCAACAGCAAGACAGTCATCCGGTGCGAGATAGACGCCGGGGGGATAACGGCGGCGCGCAAGGAGATAGAGGCCTACGCCCAAGCGTGCCAGGGGGCGGCGGACAGGCTCAGGAGCATGGGCCGCACCGTGGCGCTGCTGGCACGGGAGGACGACGCGGCGGGACAGAGCGTCCGGGCTTTGCAGGCATCTTTGGCGGGGGTGCGGGACAGCCTGGCGTCGGCGTTCATCCCCATCATCACCACGGTGGCTCCGCTGCTGGCCAGACTGTGCGACATGCTGGCGACGGCGGTGAACTATGTGGCGATGTTCTTCGCGGTGCTGGGCGGCGGCAGCTCCTATAAGCGGCTGGTGTCGGGACAGAACGCCTTCAACAAGAGCCTGAAGGCGGGAGGCGGCGCGGCCAGGCGGCTGGTGAACAACCTGGCCGGGCTGGACGAGCTGCACCTGTGGCAGTCTCCCGCCGGAGGGTCCGGCGGCGGAGGCGGCGGGACGGATATGGAGGACATGTTCGAGGACGTGCCCATCGAAAACGCCGCCGCTGTCCGGGAGATGCTGCGGGATATATTGTGGTACGCCGGGGCCATCGGGGCGGCGCTGGCGGCGTGGAGACTGGCCAGGAACTTCGGGGCGGATCTGCGCACGGCGCTGGGCCTGGCCATGGCGGCGGCCGGGGCGGTGGTCATGGTCAAGGGATATCTGGACGCCTGGAAAAACGGGTTCGACCTGAAGAACATGACGGAAATGTTTGGCGGCCTGGCGGCGGCTGTGCTGGGCGTCGGGCTGGCGTTCCGGTCCTGGAAGGCGGCGGGCATCACCGCCCTAGTGGGAGGCATCGCCATCGCCGTGGCGGCGTTCCGGGACGCCTGGAACGGGGGCATTGATTTTCAGAACATGGCGGGGCTGCTGGGGGCGGTGGCGACGGCGGCCTCGGGGGCCTTTGCCGTGTTCGGGGCCAAGGGGAGCGCGGTCATGCTGGCGGTGGGCGGCATCGGGTCCATCGTGCTGGCGCTGCGGGACTGGAAGCGGCAGGGAGAGCTGACGAAGGAGGCCATGCGCACCCTGGAGAGCGGGCTGCTGGAGCTGGGCGGGAGCGCGGCCATATTCACCGGGTCGGCGGTGCCGCTGGTGGCCGCTGGCTTCGGGGTCATGATAGGGGAGTGCATGCGCTTCGCCGCCAAAATGCCCCAGGAGGTACACAGGTCCTTCCAGCTGACGGACAGCGAGACAGCCTCCGGGGCGGCGGCCCTGGGGATGACCATCCGGGAGCACTGGGACGACATCAAGGCCTGGACGGCGGAGACCTGGGAGACGGTGAAGGAGACCGTCCGGGAGAAGGCCCAGGCCATGCGGGAAAAGGCGGTCACTATTTTCAACAGCGTGAAGGAGAAGGTCCAGACGGCGGTCACCGCCATGAGAGAGCGGGTGGCGGCCAGGTTCGAGCAGATGCGGGCCGGTATGGAGGAGAAGATGACGGCGGCGCGGGACAGGGCCGCGGAGCTGTTCGAGAGCATCAAGACCGGTATCATAGAGCGGGTGAACGCGGCAAGGGAGAAGGTGGCGGATGTGTTCGAGACCATACGCTCCACCATTCAGGAGAAGATCGAGAACGCGAAGGAGAAGGTGTCGGACGCCATCGAGGCCATCAAGGGCTTTTTCGATTTCAGCTGGAGCCTGCCGCCGCTGAAGCTGCCCCATTTTTCCATCACCGGGAGCTTTTCTCTCAACCCGCCGTCCATCCCCCATATATCCGTGAGCTGGTACGCCAGAGGCGGCATCGTGGACGGGGCCACCCTCATCGGCGCGGGGGAGGCAGGAAGGGAGGCCATCGTGCCCCTGGAGAGGCACACCGAGTGGATGGACGATCTGGCCCGGCGGGTGGCGAGGGCCCTGGGCGGGGCGAGACTGGCCCCGGCTTTGAAGGATATCGCGTCCCGGCTGGGGGATATCCCCGGGGCTATCCAGGGGCTTCGCATGACCATGCCCGCCGTGGCGGCGGGGGTGGTGACTCCGCCCAAGGCGGCGTATATGTCAGGCCGGGAGGACGGCCTGGCGGAGACGGTCCGGGGACTGCGGGCCCTTCTGGCGGAGCCGGAGAGCCGGACGGCCGCCCGGCAGGGCGCCAGCTATACCTTTATAGGCGAGCTGGACGGAAAGGTGCTGTTCAAAAAGGTCATAGACGAAGGGCAGGCCCAGCGCCGGGCCACCGGGCGAAATCCGTTCGTCTTACTGGGGTGAGGCTATGCAGGACTATATAAAACTCAACGGAACGGTCATTCGTCAGCCGGACGAGGGGCTGGGATATGACTTTGAGACCACATACACGGAGGACTCCACCAGGGCCATGAACGGGACGCTTTACGCCTCGGCCATGTTCACGGTGGAGTCGTTCTCCTACGAGGCCACGTGGCTGACCCAGGAGGAGATGAGGCAGATACTGTCGGTGGTGGCCAAAGGACGGCCCTTCACGCTCCACTATCTTTCGCCCTATTACGGCGCGTGGCGGGACGGGCGGTTCTACGTGGGCAAGGGCTCCCTGTCCGTGGGCCGGTGGAACGAGGCGGAGGAGCGGTATGAAAAGCTGTCGTTCAATATGATAGGAGTGGACCCGATATGAAGATCAGCGGGGACAGAGAGTACAGGGTCGATGTGGGCGGCGTCAAATACGGCATGGAGCGGATAGAGAGCGGACAGCTCGACCAGGCGCTGTTTGACACGCCGGGGGTGGGCAATACGGCCTGCGCCGTGTTCACCCTGCGCTTCGCGCCCTTAGTATCGCCGCCCCGGATGGCCCAGGTGCTGCCGTACATCCGGGATAAGGGAGAGGCGGCGTGGACGCCCCTGGGGGTGTTCTGGATAGACCAGCGGCGGGAGCGGGACGGGTGGATGGAGCTCACCTGTTACGACGTGATGATGAAGGGAGAGGTCACCTGGGTCCCGGCGCAGGAGCTGGAATTTCCCATGACGATGGAGCGGGCGGCCCGGACTATCGCCGGGCTGATGGGCACGGAGCTGGACCCCCGGTGTCAGTTTGAGCCATACACGGTGGACTACCCGGCCAACGGCTATACGCTGCGGGAGGTGCTGGGCTATATCGCCGCCGCCCACGGCGGGAACTGGTTCGCCACGGCGGAGGGGAAGCTGCTGCTGGCGCCTCTCTATGGCTCCATGCCGCCGGAGACGAATTATCTCGTGGAGCAGGACGGCGGGGCGCTGACCTTCGGGGGCGTGAGGATATTGGTATGAATGGAAAACATTATATCAGCGGACGGATGAGCCGCTTTGAGACCTGGGGCCAGACGCGGCCCGCCAGCGGGATAGCGCTGGCGGTGGACGACGGAAACGAGTACAAAGCCGGAGACCAGAGCGGGAACGTGTTGGAGATCGAGTGCCCTTACGGTTCCCAGGCAATGGCCGACGGGCTTCTGGCGAAGCTGGCAGGGCGGTCGTACATGGGGTACGTCGCCGAGAACGCGGTCATGGACCCGGCGGCCGAGCTGGGGGACGGGATAACGGCCAACGGGATATATTCCCTGCTGGCCGCCAAGCGGGTGGCCTTCGGCTCCGGCCACGTCGGCGAGGTGTCGGCGCCGGTGGAGAGCGATCTGGACCACGAATACCACTGCCAGGCGCAGGAGAGGCGGGAGAC
>CANRNA010000043.1 GCA_947631805.1 uncultured Oscillospiraceae bacterium
AGGAAGGCGGCGTTGCCGCCCTCGCTGTTCATCTCCCGGAACAGCCCCTCCCAGTCCCGCAGGCGCAGGCCCAATTCCTCAAAATACCGCCGGAACGCGCTTTGAAAGACCGGGTCGGAAAAATCCTCCGTCAGCCCGTCGGCAAAGCTCTCCGTGCTGCTGTTGGTCATGGCGTGACCTCCCTCTGTTATTCGGAGGGTCAGTAGTCGCGCACCCTCCGTACACGCGTCATCTTCATAACACATCACCCCTTTCTCAGTATGGCGGGAACAGCGCTGGGGCCATTATCCCACATCCCGCCCCCTTGCGCAAGCCCTCCGCCCCGGTCCGCCCTTTTTTGCGCCCCGGCGGGCCTATAATATGACCATGCTATGCGCGCCGAGAGGGGGATATGCCCATGCAAATGCTGAAAACGCGCCGCCGGACGGAGGAGGGCGTCATGGTCCTGCCCGTGGACCAGATTGTGTCCAGCCCCTACCAGCCCCGGCAGATATTCGACAGCCGCCGTCTGGAGGAGCTGGCGGAGAGCATCCGGCTGTACGGGGTGCTGAGCCCTCTGTCCGTGCGGCTGCGGGGCGGCCGGTATGAGCTGGTGGCGGGGGAGCGCCGCCTGAGGGCGGCCAGGATGGCGGGACTGGAGCGGGTGCCCTGCTTGCTGCTGGATGTGGACGGGGCGGAGTCCGGGGCTATCGCCCTGGTGGAAAATCTCCAGCGCCAGGACCTGGATTATATCGAGCAGGCCCAGGGCATCGCCCGGCTCATCGACCAGTTCGGCCTGAGCCAGGAGGAGTGCGCCCGGCGGCTGGGCAAGAGCCAGTCCGCCATTGCCAACAAGCTGCGTCTGCTGCGTCTGCCCGAGGACATCCTGGCAAAGCTTCGGGCGGCGGAGCTTACGGAGCGCCACGGCCGGGCCCTTCTGCGCCTGCCGGACGACGACAGCCGCCGCCGGGCCCTGGACCACATCATAGCCTGTCAGCTGGCGGTGCCCGCCACGGACAGCTATATCGACGCGGTGCTGGAGCGGCAGGAGAAGCCCGCCGCCTCCCGGACCCGGTTCGTGCTCAAGGACGTGCGGGTGTTTTTGAACACCCTGCAAAAAAGCGTGGACGTAATGCGCCAGGGGGGCGTGGACGTGGGCATGCAGCGGGAGCAGACCGACCAGGAGATGGTGGTCACCATCCGGATAAGACGGTAAATTATCCCTTGCAATCCGCCGCCGGGCGGGATAAAATAAATGTGATACACAGAAACGAAAAAGAGAGAACCGGGCAAGATGGATAAAAACAGCCTGATAAAAGATTATACCACCGGCCCCGTGGGGCGGCAGCTGCTGTCATTCGCGTGGCCGTTTATGCTGTCCAATCTGCTCCAGACGGCCTATAACCTGGTAGACATGGTGGTGGTGGGCCAGTACGTGGGCCCGGCGGGCCTGTCCGCCGTGGGCATAGGCGCGGACCTCATCCACCTGTACACCTTCGTCTGCATGGGCTTCTGCAACGCCGGGCAGGTGCTCATCAGCCAGTACGTGGGCCTCCATGACAGCCAGTCCGTGTCCAAAATGGTGGGCGTGATGTTCACGTTCATCCTGGGCATGAGCCTGGTCATCTCCGGGCTGGGCCTGGGCTTTGCCGGGCGGCTGATGGGGTGGCTGAACGTGCCCCCCGAGGCGCTTGTCTACTGTCGGCAGTACACGGTGTGCTGCACGGCGGGGCTGTTCTTCCTGGTGGGCTATGTGATGGTGGCGGCCATCCTCCGGGGCATCGGCGAGTCCAGACGGCCCATGGTGTTCATCATCATCGCCTCGGTGCTGAATGTGATACTGGATCTGGTGTTCGTGTCCGGGGGGATGGGCCCTCTGGGGGCGGCCCTGGCCACGGTCATCGCCCAGGGGGTCAGCTTCGTGCTGTGCGTGGGCTATCTGTGGCGGCGGCGGGACCGGCTGGGCTTTGAATTCCACTGGCGGTATCTCCGGCCCGACCGGGACAACCTGCAAAAGCTGTTGAAGCTGGGCGTGCCCATGATGATACAGTCCTGCGCCATCAACCTGTCCATGCTGTTCGTGTCCCGGTGCATCAACGCCTACGGCGTGACGGTCTCCGCCGTCACAAGCGTGGGCAACAAGCTGTCCACGGTCGCCAGCATCATCTGCCAGGCCCTGAGCCAGTCCGGGGCCACCATGGTGGGGCAGAATTTTGCCGCCCGGAAGTTCGACCGGGTGGCGAAGGCCCTGGGCACCGCCGTGGCGGTGGGGCTTTGCTTCACCGCGATTTTGTCCGCCGTGATGATCGCCTTCCCGGAAAAGGTGTTCTCCCTTTTTGACGACGACCCGGCGGTGCTGGCCATGAGCCACAGCTACGTGCTGGTGGCGGTGCTGAACTTCTTCGGCTACGCCCTCCGGGGGCCCAGCACGGCGCTTTGCAACGGCATGGGTTTTCCCGTGATGAACTTCGTGCTGGGGGTCCTGGACGGGGTGGTCATGCGCATCGGCCTGTGCGTGCTGCTGGCCCAGGTGTTCGGCATGGGCGTGCGGGGCTACTGGCTGGGAGGCGCCCTGGCGGGATTCACTTTCTTCCTGGTGATGGGGCCGTACTTCCTGTCCGGCAAATGGAAAAAACGGGCGCCGCCCGCGGCGGCGTGAGAGGAGCGGAGCATGATACTGGTCAGCGCCTGCCTTTTGGGCCACAACTGCAAATATAACGGCGGGAACAACGACTGCGCCGCCGTACATAAATTCCTGGAGGGGAAGGAATACGTGTTCTTCTGCCCGGAGCGGGCCTCCGGCCTGCCCGCTCCCCGCCTGCCCAGCGAGATACGGGACGGGCGGGTGTTCAGCAAGGCGGGCCAGGACGTGACGGAGGAGTTTCGCCGGGGGGCGGAAAAGGCCCTGGCCTTCTGCCGGGACAAGGGCGTCACCCAGGCGGTGCTGAAGGCCCGCAGCCCCTCCTGCGGGGTCCACGCCGTCTATGACGGCTCCTTTACCGGCAAAACGGTCCCCGGCATGGGCGTCACCGCCCGGCTCCTGGCGGAAAACGGCATAGAGCTGCTGGACGAAGAGGACCTGTAAAACGATACAACGAAACACCGGCATGACCCGATGGGCCATGCCGGTGCGCTTTGGTATGGGGTTAAGTGTTGGTGACCTCCATGTTTTTGCCCTCCTCCCGCTGGGCCTCGGCGAATTCCTCCGCCCGGCGGCGCTGCCACTCGGTGGCCTCCAAAAACTCCACCGGGTGGTTGACGACCACCTGGGGGAAGGGGACGTTTATCTTGTACCGGTCAAATATCAGCTTCATCTCCCGGTTCAGGTCACGGGCCATCTGGAGCCTGTCGCCCTCGGCGCATTTGGCCACGATGCGGATGATGACGCCGGAGTCGCCCAGCTCGGCCACGCCCTTGTAGAAGGGGCCGTCGGATATCTTGGGCAGATGGCGGCGGATATTGGGCAGCTCCGTGGCCAGGATGCTCTCCACCCGCTCCAGGCTCTCGCCGTACTCGATGCCCACGTCGCACACGGCGAAAGAGTCCTTCCGGGTCATGTTGATGACGTTGGAGACGCCGCTGTTGTTGATGATCTTGATATCCCCGCCGGGGGCCTCTATCTTGGTGGTGCGCACCCCTATCTCCAGCACGGTGCCGCGCCAGTCTCCAATGGTGACGATGTCGCCCACCCGGTACTCGCCCTCGAAGATGATGAACAGCCCGGCCAGGATGTCCTTCACCAGGTCCTGGGCGCCCAGGCCGATGACCAGGGACAGGATACCGGCGGAGGCCAGAAGGGTGGCGGTGTCCACCCCGAGCATGGAGAAGCAGAAGTACAGCGCCACCAGCACGGAGGCGTATTTGACCATGTTGTTTATCAGGCGGACGACTGTCTCGCCGCGGGCGCTCAGACTGTGGGACAGGAGCTTGAACCCGCCCCGCAGGAGCATGCTCGCTACGCTAACCACGCACAATATCATGATGCAGGCGGTGAAGGCGAACACGTTCACGCCCCGCTTCCAGGACCCGTCCAGCACGTACCGGAACACGGAGGTGCTGGAAAAGGCGGCGTCCTTGTTGGCCACGGCTACGACGATGAACAGGGCCAGCAGGCCCATCAGCACCTTGAGCACCATCATGACCTTCTGCTCGCAGGTCATCTCGCTCCAGCCCAAAAACTGGTTGCTCCACCGGCTGAAGGCGCTCTCCGTCCGCTTGACGGAGCCGTCGGGCATGACCACGTCCATCATCCGGGCCCGCTTTTTCTTCCCTGTGTCCTCTGTGACGACGGGGGCGTCTATGGCACCTTTCCGGCGCTCGAAGGTCAGCATCAGCCACACCAGCGCCAGGAACACCAGGCTCACCCCGGCGGTGCTCAGGGAGATGAGCACCCGGTCGTTACCCAGCTGGTCGGCGGGCCGGGCCACGTATATGTAGACGCCGTCCGCCAGGCGGCAGGTGGCGAAGTATTTCTGCTGCCCCAGGGTGATATAGCCGCTGTCCCCGTCCCGGAGGGCGCTCTCCTCCATGCCGTATTCCAGGGCGCTGCGGCCTATATACCGCTCCTCCGGGTAGTA
The DNA here is from genome assembly GCA_947631805.1 of uncultured Oscillospiraceae bacterium. Lineage (GTDB taxonomy): Bacteria > Bacillota > Clostridia > Oscillospirales > Oscillospiraceae > CAJOIG01. The sequence continues at coordinate 4,557 of CANRNA010000043.1, forward strand.
GAGGAAGTTCTTGCTCTCCGGGTCAACGGCGAAGGCGAAGCCCCCCGAGCCGGTCCGGACGCTCTGCAAAATGGTGCTCAGGCCCATCTGGTCCACGGCCCGCTGGAGCAGATCCGGCAAAACGGATATCTGCACAAAGCCGTTGGCCTCCCCCTCCTCGTCCCGGAGGGTGACGCCCACATACTGGCGGAAGGAGCCCACGTCGTCCGTCTGGGCCTCCTGGACAAGATAGGGCACCCCCTGCAGCAGCTGCCGGAACTCGTAGGACTGGTCCTCCGGGTCGGTGCTGAGAGAGAAGCGAGAGTAAGGGGAGTCGGTGGCGATGGCGTTGCCCTCGGTGTCGAACACCATGATGTACTCCACCCCCAGGGCACGGGTCATGGAGGACAGGGCGTCCCGGTCCAGCAGCTCCGGCTTCCGGTCCAGGATATAGGCGGCCGTTTCTGCCTTGCTGATATAGCTGGAATCGTACCGGGCGGTGAGCCGGTCGATGTTCTCCTCGTAGCGCTGGATGGTGCTGTCCACCTCCACCAGGCTCTGGGCGTTGCTGAGAGAGGCGTTGGACAGGCTGAACAGGGTCTGCATGTAATAGGACGACACCAGCACGCATAAAAGCCCCATGACGGAGACGGTTATCAGTTTCCGCCCGATGGGCCGGTGGAAGCACAGATGGCGGAAGAGCTTGTGGTCCTCCGGAGCGGCGCCCTCCCGGCGCTCCTGCTGCAGCAGCAGTATGGCGTACACCACCACGGTGGTGATGGCCGCGAAGAACACGAACAGCACGATGATGACGGTGATGGCGTTGGCGGAGAATATCTCGTCCCGGCTCACGCAGGAGAGGATGTACACGTCGTCCACATGGACCACGCCGCAGTAGCACTCCTGCCCGTCCACGGTCATCCAGTCGCACTTGCCGTCCCGCAGGTCGCTGATGTCAAGGCCGTTGTTCAGAGCGTCCTGGCCGATAAGGTCCTCGTTGGGGTGGTACAGGATGGAGTAGTCCTTGGCGGAGACGGCAAAGCAATAGCCGTGCAGGCCCACGCTCACGTTCTCCAGCATGCTCTTCCAGGAGGCGGTCTCGTCCTTTATCTGCTCCAGCTCCGCGGGGTCCTGGACCACCACGGCCATGGTGTCGGCGTCTATGAGCGCGCCGTAATAGCGGTAGCGCCCGCTGCCGCCCATATCCACCTGGAAGGCCTCGGAGGGCTGGCCGGTCTCGAACACGGTGCGCAGCTGGTTATACCGGGAGCGGATGAAATCCACCTGGGTGGGCTGGGCCTGGCAGAGGATGTTGCCGCTCCTGTCCAGCAGAAGGACGTTGTCCACGTTCAGGATGGTCCGGTAATCCTCCATCACGGCGCCTGTCAGCTCCGGGTCCAGCTCCTGCTGGACCATGTAGGCCAGGCTGGACGCCTTGGACTGATAAATGGCGTCAAAGGTCTCCTCCAGCTGTCTGGCGGTCTCCTCCGAGACGGCGACCAGGTCCGTTATCTGGGTCATCTTCTGGCGGGTGTCCGTCTCCTGGCGGTCAACGGCCAGCTGGTTTTGCAGCAGCGTCAGGTATGTGCCCAGAAGCAGCAGGCTGACGAGCTCGAATACCGCTGCGAGGACGGCCTTCCTTTTCAGTCTGTTCATGTCCGTCTCCTCAATCCCACTTGTCCAATATCTCGTCCATGGTGCCGTCGTCCAGGATGTCCTGCATAGCGGTGGAGATGTCCTTGCTCAGCTGGCTGTATTTCCGGGTGGCCACCCCGTAAAACTGGGTGGACAGGGTCTCGTCCAGATACAGCCGGTCGTCGTTCATAAAGGCCTGGGCAATGCACCCGTCCAGGCACAGCGCGTCCACGTCCCCCTGCTCCAGGGCATCGGACAGGGCCTGATAGGAGTCGGAGGCATACAGCGTCACCCCGTCGTCGGACAGGTCCCGCATGGCCCTGACCACCAGATCGCCTGTCACGGCGTTCTCCAGCACTCCCACGGTGAGCCCGGCCAGGTCCTCCAGCTTCTGGATACGGGAGGACTTCTGGACCATGATGACGGTCCGGTCGTGGTAATAGGCCGGGGAGAAATCCACCCGCTCCTCCCGTGCGGCGGTGATGGTGAAGCAGGCGATGATGCAGTCGACATCGCCGTTTGCCAGCTTTTCCTCCCGGTCGGAGGGGGTCACGGTCACGAATTGGGCCTCGTCCCGGCCCAGCCGGTCGGCCAGCTCATAGGCCAGGTCCACTTCCAGACCGTAATACCGGCCGGTGGTGGGGTTCTGGTAGCCGAAGTTCATCACGTCGGCCCGCACGCCCACCACCAGAGGGTCGTCGTCTGCCAGGGCCCTCTGGCCCCCGAACAGGCCCCCCGCCAGCAGCGCGGCAGCCAGCACCAGCGCCCAGGGTCTTATCTTTTTCATCTCTGTCTCCGTCCTTCCGGCGTGTATGCCGATATGATATGCCGCGGACGGAGGATATCCGTCCGGATACGACGTGTTTATTCAAAATCAGTATACCAGCCTATACCCGTATCTGTCCAGTGGAATGTCAGTTTTTCAGGCTGTGGATGGGCGCGGGGATGTGTCCGCCGCGGGCGATGAAGGCCGCCGGGCTCTCCCGGTGGACCGGCATGACCGGCGCGGTGCCCAGAAGGCCCCCGAAGTCCACGCTGTCCCCCACGCCCAGCCCCGCGGCGGGGATGAGGCGTACGGCGGTGGTCTTGTTGTTCACCATGCCGATGGCTGCCTCGTCGGCGATGATGGCGGCGATGGTCTCCGCCGGGGTGTCCCCCGGCACGGCGATCATGTCCAGCCCCACCGAGCAGACGCATGTCATGGCCTCCAGCTTGTCCACCGTCAGCACGCCGGAGCGGGCGGCGGCGATCATGCCCTCGTCCTCGCTCACGGGGATGAACGCGCCGGACAGGCCGCCCACCCGGCCCGAGGCCATCAGCCCGCCCTTTTTCACCGCGTCGTTCAGCAGGGCCAGGGCGGCGGTGGTCCCGTGGGTGCCGCAGACCTCCAGGCCCATCTCCTCCAGGATGCGGGCCACGCTGTCCCCCACCGCCGGGGTGGGCGCCAGGGATAGGTCCACCACCCCGAAGGGCACCCCCAGCCGCTCGGAGGCGGTCCGGGCTACAAGCTGGCCCATGCGGGTGATGCGGAAGGCGGTCTTTTTGATGAGCTCCGCCACCTCGTCAAAGGGCTTGCCCCTGGCGTCCTGGAGGGCGGTGTGCACCACGCCTGGGCCGGACACGCCCACGTTGATGGCGCACTCCGGCTCCCCGGGCCCGTGGAAGGCCCCGGCCATGAAGGGGTTGTCCTCCACCGCGTTGCAGAACACCACCAGCTTGGCGCAGCCGATGCTGCCCCGGTCCGCCGTCAGCTCGGCGGTCCGCTTCACCACCCGGCCCAGGGCCGCCGCCGCGTCCATGTTGATGCCCGCCTTGGTAGAGCCTATGTTCACGCTGGCACACACCAGCTCCGTCTCCGCCAGGGCACGGGGAATGCTCTCGATGAGCCGCCGGTCCCCATCGGTGAGGCCCTTCTGCACCAGGGCGGAAAAGCCCCCGATGAAGTTCACGCCGCAGCTCCGGGCCGCCCGGTCCATGGCGGCGGCGATGGGGGTGAGGTCCTCCCCGGCGCTGGCCTGGGCCACCATGGCGATGGGGGTGACGGAGATGCGCTTGTTCACGATGGGGATGCCCAGCTCCGCCTCGATGCTGTTGGCCACGGGCAGAAGGTTCTCCGCCTTGCGGCATATCTTGTCATAGACCCGCTGGGCGCACCTGTCCATGTCCGGGTGGGCGCAGTCCAGCAGATTGATGCCCATGGTCACGGTGCGTATGTCCAGATGCTGCCGGTCCAGCATGTCCAGTGTCTGTAAAATATCGGTCGCGTTGAGCATAATAAAAGCCTCGCAGAATCAGCTTGTATGGGCCGCTGTGAGGGCGGCTCAGATCTGGTGCATGGCGTTGAAGATGTCCTCCCGCTGGATGCGGATGTTCAGCGCCAGGGCCTCGCCGCTCCGGGCTAGGGCCGTCTGTATCTCCCCGAAGCTCTTGTCGGAGGTGGCGGTGTCCACCAGCATGACCATGGTGAACAGCCCGTCCATGATGGTCTGGCTCAGGTCCAGCACGTTCACCCGCATGTCCGCCAGCACGGCGCACACGTCGGCGATGATGCCGATGCGGTCTTTGGAAAAAACGGATACGATCGCTCTCATGTTCTGTCCTCTCTCCCGGTCCGGGCGGAATGATCTTTTCTCACAGGTCGGCTACCTCCACCACGGTCAGCTTCCCGTTCTCCACGGTGAAGCGGATGTCGAAGGAGAGGTAGTTGAAGCCGTAGCGCCTGGCGGGGTCGTCCGCGTAGGCGGGGCGGGGGTCCTGGGCCAGCAGGCCCAAAAGGGCCTCCCGCTTGTCGGCGGGGATGCGGCTGAGCAGGGGCGGCGGGAAATCCACCTCCAGGGCGTAGTCCAGCACGTCCTCCGCAAAGCCTCCCACCGCCTGGGGGCGGCTGTCGGTGAAGGGCAGGTAGGGCTTCACGTCGTAAATGGGCGTGCCGTCCAGCATGTCGGCCCCGGCCACATACAGCACCGGCCCCAGCTTTTCGTCCCGCTCCAGCCGCAGCAGCCGCACGGCGGACAGGCCCAGGGCGTTGGGCCGGTAGGGGGAGCGGGTGGCGAACACCCCCATGCGCCGGTTGCCCCCCAGCCGCGGGGGCTTCACCGTGGCGGCCCACCCGTCCCGGCTGTTTTGGGAAAAGCCCCATATCAGCCACAGGTGGGAAAACCCCTCTATCCCCCGGAAGGCCACCGGGTCCCGGTACAGGGGCCGGAAGACCACCCGTGCCTCCAGAGCCTCCACCAGCCCGCTCTGCCGGGGCAGGCCGAACTTAGCGGGCAGGTCCGTCTCGATATGGGCGATGGGCTCTATGAGCCGTTTTTCCTCCAGCATGGGTCCCTCCCGGATGTGTTGATCAACGGTATCAAGGCATTATAACATGGAACCGGCCGGGATGACAGTGTTTTTTCTTTCTGCCTGTTTTGGGAAAAGAGCGCAAATTTTTCCATGGGGCGTATATTCGCCCCCTTTTCCGAGAAAACTAGGCCCTGCAAGACCATTCAGTCTGATGGAAAAGGAGTCGTTTTCATGGTCATTGATAGGATCGCCCTGATCCTCGCCATCATCGGCGGGCTGAACTGGGGCAGCATCGGCCTGTTCCGGTTCGACGTGGTCGCCTGGATATTCGGCGGCCAGACCAACCCGGTGTCCCGTGTGGTATACACGCTGGTGGGCCTGGCGGCGCTGTGGTGCATCTCTCTGCTGTTCCGCGCCCGGGATGAAGCTGACGAAGAGGCGTGACCTGGTCTCCCACCGGGCAAAAAGCGGTACATGGATGGTGGTCCATGTGCCGCTTTGTTTTTTCACTTTTCGCCCCGGAGCTTGACGAGCCTGTCCCGGATGACGGCGGCGTACTCGAATTCCAGCATCTGGGCGGCCTTGCGCATCTGCTTTTCCAGCTTTTCTATCTCCGCCTTCCGCTCGGCGGCGGTCATCTTGATACCGGCGGCGGTCACGGCCTCGGCCTCCTCGGCCCCGGCGGAGATGTCCATCATGTCCTTCACGTCCTTGATGATGGTCTTCGGCACGATGCCGTGGGCCTGGTTGTATGCCTGCTGCTTGGCCCGGCGGCGGTCCGTCTCCTCTATGGCGGCGGCCATGGAGGGGGTGACGGTGTCGGCGTACATGATGACCAGGCCCTCCGCGTTCCGGGCGGCCCGGCCCGTGGTCTGGATGAGGCTGGTCTCCGAGCGGAGGAAGCCCTCCTTGTCCGCGTCCAATATGGCCACCAGGGACACCTCCGGCAGGTCCAGGCCCTCCCGGAGCAGGTTGATGCCCACCAGCACGTCGAACTCCCCCAGCCGCATGTCCCGGATGATCTCCATCCGCTCAATGGCGCTTATGTTGTGGTGCAGATACCGGCTGCGGATGCCTGCGTCGGTGAGATAGGCCGTCAGGTCCTCGGCCATCTTCACGGTCAGGGTGGTCACCAGGGTGCGCTGGCGCTTGGCGATGCGGGCGTTTATCTCCCCGATAAGGTCGTCTATCTGCCCCTCCACGGGCCGGACCTGTATCTCCGGGTCCAGAAGCCCCGTGGGCCGGATGACCTGTTCCACGATGGAGCCCGCCCGGCTGTACTCGTACTCCCCCGGCGTGGCGGACACATATACTGCCTGGTGGATGCGGTCGTTGAACTCGTCGAATTTCAGCGGCCGGTTGTCGAAGGCCGAGGGCAGGCGGAAGCCGTA
>CANRNA010000044.1 GCA_947631805.1 uncultured Oscillospiraceae bacterium
ACGCCTTCACGCTATGATGATTTACTAAAATAAAGCGGCGGCGGGGCGGCGGGGTTTATCACATCCCACAAAGATGAGAGAAGCCTGTTGACAGAAGGGAAAGGGCGTGTTACTATACGCTCGAAAATTGAATCGCTGAACAGAGGCGCGGTTTTCATCAGTACCGCCTCCCAGATGGCCAGACAGCCGGGCACGGGAAAGGGAACGCCGCCGAAGCGAGTGGGAAGTGTCTGCTCCCCTCCCGCTGGGCCGACGGAGAACATCCGCCGGACTGTCACATGAATTTGTGGAGCGCTGTCATGGCCGATGGAAAGCCCTTCGGGGCCCAAACCGAGTTTTTCCGTGGATCGCTTGACAAAGCGATCCAATTTTTGTTTCCGGCGGCGGGCGCTGTCGCCGGGGCACAGAATCAAGCGCCAAAGAAAGATTTGAAAAGGAGAAACAAACAATGAGAAGACTTACCGCAATGATGATGGCCCTGTGCCTGGTGCTCAGCCTGAGCGCCGCCGCTTTTGCCGCCGAGGGCGAGGAGCTGCTGCCCGCCCCCGACTTCACCGATGTGGACACCAGCGCCATCGAGGGCGTTGACGACGGCGTGTTCACCGTGGGCATGGAGTGCGCCTACGCCCCCTACAACTGGACCCAGATGGACGACTCCAACGGGGCCGTGCCCATCTCCAACGTGCCCGGCGCTTACGCCAACGGCTACGACGTGATGATGGCCCAGCGCATCTGCGACGCCTACGGCTGGGAGCTGGAGGTCGTGTCCAGCGCCTGGGAGAGCCTGACCCCCGCCGTCCAGTCCAAGACCATGGACGCCAACATCGCCGGCCAGTCCATGACCGCCGACCGCATGGCTGAGGTCGATATGGCGGGCCCCTACATCTACGCCACCATCGTGTGCCTGACCACCGCTGACAGCGAGTATGCCGACGCCACCTCCATCGCCGACCTGGCCGGCGGCACCTGCACCAGCCAGTCCGGCACCATCTGGTATGATACCTGCCTGCCCCAGATCGAGAATGCCGACATCCTGCCCCCCGCGGAGACCGCTCCGGCCATGATCATGCAGCTGGAGACCGGCACGGTGGACTTCGTCTGCACCGACCTGCCCACCGCCATGGGCGCCGTGTCCAAGAATGACAACCTGGTCATCCTGAACTTCGAGGGCACCGACGGCGACTTCCAGTTCGCCGACGAGGCCGAGCGGGCCGAGAACGTGAACATCGGCATCAGCGTGCTCAAGGGCAACACCGAGCTGCTGGATGCGGTGAACGCCGTCCTGGACGAGTACACCGCCGACGACTTCAACGCCCTGATGGACTACGCTATCTCCGTCCAGCCGGAGATCTAAGAACCCGACTGAACCCTACTGCATCCTCCGGCCCGTCCGGGACCGGAGGATGCGTCTGTCGAAAGGAGCCTCTCTCCCTATGGACTTGTTTGCCAAGCTCATCAACGACATATCCCGCCTGTGGGCCAATTACAAGCTGGCCTATCTGGGCGGCATGTGGAGCACTCTGAAGCTGGCGGTCATCGCCACGGTCATCGGCGTGGTCATCGGCCTGGCCTGCGGCATCGTGAATACCATCCCCTGCGGAAAGAACGACCCTATGCCCAAGCGTATCCTGCTGGGCGTGGTCCGGTTCCTGGTCCGGGCCTATGTGGAGATATTCCGGGGCACCCCCATGGTGCTGCAGGCGGTGTTCATCTACTACGGCCTGCCCTATTTCTCCAACAACACCATGCGCTTCGACAACATCTGGACGGCGGCCATCCTGATCGTGTCCATCAACACCGGCGCTTATATGGCCGAGTCCGTCCGGGGCGGCATCATCTCCGTGGACCCCGGCCAGACCGAGGGCGCCAAGGCCATCGGCATGACCCACTTCCAGACCATGATCCACGTCATCCTGCCCCAGGCCTTCCGCAACATCATCCCCCAGATCGGCAACAACTTTATCATCAACATCAAGGACACCTCCGTCATGTTCATCATCGGCTTCACGGAGTTCTTCGCCTTCCACCGCTATATCACCGGCGTGAACAACATGTATTTCCCCTCCGCCGCCATCGAGATGGTGGGGTACCTTACCATGACGGTGATCGCCTCGATGCTGCTGCGGCTGCTGGAAAAGATACTGGACGGCTCGGACAACTATGAACTGGTCAACGAGGACCAGCTGGTCATGGCCGCCGGGACCTACACCCACCCGGACCGGGGTACCCCCTTCGACGAACACCACAAGCCCTCCCGGGACGAGGTCATCCAGGACGTAAAACTCCGCAAGCAGCAGCGGGAAGCCCGCTGGGCCCGGGCCCGAAACGAGAGCACAAGGGGGGACCGCTGACATGGCAGACACTATTCTTGAGATACGCCACCTCAGCAAGAGCTTCGGCTCCCACGAGGTGCTGCGCGACATCGACTTCACCGTCTCCAAGGGGGACGTGACCGCCATCATAGGCGCCTCCGGCTCCGGCAAGAGCACCCTTCTGCGGTGCGTGAACCTGCTGGAGACCCCCACCAGCGGGGAGATCCTCTTCCACGGAAAGGACGTGACCGGCCGGGGGGTGAACGCCCCGGAGTACCGCTCCCATGTGGGCATGGTGTTTCAGTCCTTCAACCTCTTCAACAACATGTCGGTGCTGAAAAACTGCATGGTGGGGCAGATGAAGGTTCTGAAAAAGTCCAAGGCCGAGGCGAGGGAGACCGCCCTGCGGTATTTGCAGCAGGTGGGCATGGCCCCCTATATCAACGCCAAGCCCCGGCAGCTCTCCGGCGGCCAGAAGCAGCGGGTGGCCATCGCCCGGGCCCTGGCCATGGGCCCGGAGGTGCTCCTCTTTGACGAGCCCACCTCCGCTCTGGACCCGGAGATGGTGGGGGAGGTCCTGGCCGTCATGCAGGACCTGGCCAGCCAAGGCATGACCATGCTGGTGGTGACCCACGAGATGGCCTTCGCCCGTGATGTGTCCACCCAGGTGGTGTACATGAACCAGGGGGTCATCTGCGAGCAGGGGCCCCCGACGGAGGTGCTGGGAAATCCCCAGAAGCAGGAGACACGAGATTTCCTGGCCCGCTTTCGGAAAAACTGAACGGACAGGACCTAGGCCTGGAGCAGCTGCTCCGGGCCCGGTTTTTTCTCTCCGATATGTCGGATGCGCGGTTTTTTGCTTTTTTTGGAATTTTTTGCTTGACATAAAACTGAATAGGCATTAAAATTAGTTAGTTACAGTGGGATAATTGGATGTATCTCCCGCTGTTGCGTCCTTGATTTATCGGATGGGGTGCTTGATACCCGCCGTATGCGAAAAGTTAACAGGATGGGAGGTGTGTATATTTTCGATGATGCCTATATGGTTAGAGATACTTCTGATCCTGGCGGGCCTGGTCCTGGGCTTCGGCGCAGGCATGATCTATCGCAAGCGCGTAGGCGAGCGTGAGATCGGCTCAGCGGAGGAGGAAGCGAAGCGAATACTCAACGACGCCATAAAATCCGCGGAGAGCAAGAAACGCGAGGCTCTGCTGGAGGCAAAAGAAGAGATACACAAGAGCCGCTCTGAATATGAGCGGGAGGTCAAGGAAAGACGAGCGGAGCTTTCCAAGCAGGAGCACCGCTTACAGCAGAAGGAAGAGCACCTGGACAAGAAGACCGACGCCATCGACCGGAAGAACGAGCTTCTCACCAAGAAGATATCCGAGGTCGAGGCCCAGCAGGAGGAGGTCCAGAAGCTCAAAAACAGCCAGCTTGAGGTGCTCGAGCGCATCTCCGGCTATTCCACCGAGGAGGCAAAGCAGCTCCTCATCGACTCTTTGGCAAGCGAGGTGACTCACGAACAGGCCGTCAAGGTCCGGGAGATAGAGGCACAATTCAAGGAGGAAGCGGATCAGAGGGCCCGGGAGGTCATCGCCCTGGCCATCCAGCGCTGCGCCGCCGACCACGCCAGCGAAGTCACCGTCAGCGTGGTGAGCCTGCCCAACGACGAGATGAAGGGCCGCATCATCGGCCGGGAGGGGCGGAACATCCGCTCCATCGAGAACCTGACCGGCGTGGACCTGATCATCGACGACACGCCGGAGGCCATCACAGTCTCCTGCTTCGACCCGGTGCGCCGCGAGGTCGCCCGGCTTGCCCTGGAGAAGCTCATTGCGGACGGTCGCATCCACCCGGCCCGCATTGAGGAAATGATCGCCAAGGCCCAGAAGGAAGTCAACGCCACCATCAAGGCCGAGGGCGAGCGGGCCGTGTTCGAGACCGGCGTCAACGGCCTGCACCCGGAGCTCATCAAGCTCCTGGGCCGGCAGAAGTACCGCACCAGCTACGGCCAGAACGTGCTGAACCACTCCATGGAGGTGGCCCACATCTCCGGGCTCATCGCCGCGGAGCTGGGCGTGGACATCGCCACCGCCAAGCGGGCGGGCCTGCTGCACGATATCGGCAAGAGCATCGACCACGAGGTGGAGGGCAGCCACGTCACCATCGGCGTGGACATCGCCAAGAAGTATAAGGAATCGCCCGAGGTCATCCACGCCATCCAGGCCCACCACGGGGACGTGGAGCCCCAGACCGTCATCGCCTGCATTGTCCAGGCGGCGGACGCCATTTCCGCCAGCCGCCCCGGTGCGCGGCGGGAGAACATCGAAAACTACGTCAAGCGCCTGGAAAAGCTGGAGGAGGTCTCCATGTCCTTCCCCGGCATCGACAGCTGCTATGCCATCCAGGCCGGGCGGGAGATACGCATCATGGTCAAGCCCGAGCAGGTCAGCGAGGACCAGATGACCCTCCTGGCCCGGGACATCGCCAAGAAGATCGAGGAGGAGCTCACCTATCCCGGTCAGATCAAGGTCCATGTCCTGCGGGAGACCAAAGCCGTGGAGTACGCCAAGTAATAAAGAATACAACAGAAAAAGCCAGCGGAGGGATGTCTCATCCCTCCGCTGCCGCTATGTTATCTTGTGTTGTGTGTGGGGTGTCATTCCTCCGGGGGCGCGTCCTCGCCCTCGCCCAGGTCGAACTCCAAATGCTCCCCGCAGGAGGGGCACTGGATGGAGCCCTGGCGCAGAACGCCCTCGTCAAAGGTGACGGTCTCGCCGCAGGAGGGGCACTCGGCCTCGTAAAAGGCGGTCTCCCCGTCCCAGTCCTCGATCTCGCCGTCGTCCTCGTCCTCCTGGTCCTCTCCGTCGCCGAAGAGAAGGTCCTCCACATCCTCCAGATCGTCGCTCACCGCGTCCAGGCCGTCGCCCAGCTCCGCCAGGGAGTCGTTCAGGTCCTGCTGGTCCAGGGCCAGGTCCTCCAGGATGTCCAGGATGGTGGAGAGTATTTTGCCCTCCTTGGTGGCGCTGTCCAGGCCGTAGCCCTCGGTCAGCCCCTTCAGATACGCGACCTTTTCCGCTGTGGTCATAGCGTCAGCCCTTGGCCCGGCCCAGGTATTCCCCGGTGCGGGTGTCGATGTCGATGCGCTCGCCCGGCTCGATGAACAGGGGGACCTTGATCTCGGCGCCGGTCTCCAGGGTGGCGGGCTTTGTCACGTTGGTGGCGGTGTTGCCGGCGAAGCCGGGGTCGGTCTGGGTGACCTCCAGGGTCACGAAGTTGGGGGCCTCCACGCTGAAGACCACGCCCTTATAGGAGCTGACGGTGCAGGTCTCGTTTTCCTTGACGAAGCGGAAGCCGTCGGACAGCTTGCTCTTGTCGATGGGGACCAGCTCGTAGGTCTCGTCGTCCATGAAGTAATACAGGTCGCCGTCGGCGTAGCTGTATTCCATGCTCTTGCGCTCTACGTAGGCGTTCTCGAACTTGGCTGTGGGGTTGAAGGAGGTCTCCACCACCGCGCCGGTGATGACGTTCTTCATCTTGGTGCGGACGAAGGGAGAGCCCTTGCCGGGTTTGACGTGCTGGAACTCGATGACCTGCATGACCTGTCCGTCCATCTCAAAGGTCACACCGTTGCGAAATTCACCTGCAGAAATCATTATGCTTATCCTCCGTTTGAGTGTTTGGATTGTTTGAACGATTTATTGTACTATATTATCCGCGCCTTGGCAAGCCCTACTTTACAGTATCTTACAGAATCTTACAGAATAATGAGCTGCTTTGGGGCTTTTGTGAGGTTTTCCGCCCTGCCGCCGTGGAGCCAGAGCATGTCCTCGATGCGCACGCCGAACCGGCCGGGGAGATAGATGCCCGGCTCGGCGGATATGACCGCCCCCTCGGGGAAGGGCTGGTCGTTGCGGGCGTGGGCGCCGGGATTCTCGTGTATCTCCAGGCCCAGGCTGTGGCCGAAGCTGTGGCCGAAGTACTCCCCGTAACCGGCGTCGGCGATGACCTTCCGGGCGGCCCCGTCTATCTCCTTGCCGGTGGCGCCGGGCCTGTCCGCGGCCTCGATGCCCGCCAGCTGGGCGGCCAGGACGGTGTCATACACCCTGCGCATCTCCTCTGTCACGCTGCCCACCGCCACGGTGCGGGTCATGTCGGAGCAGTAGCCGTTGTAGAGGGTGCCGAAGTCCATGGTGATGAAATCCCCGGATCTGACCACCACGTCTCCGGGCACGCCGTGGGGCATGGAACTCTTGGCCCCGGTGACGACGATGGGGTCAAAGGAGTTGCCCTCGCCGCCGAATTTGTACATCCGGTAGACCAGCTCGGCGGTTATCTCCTTCTCGGTCATGCCCGGACGGATGATGCCCAGCAGGTCGTCAAAGGCCTTCTCCGCGATGCGCTGGGCGGCCACGATGGAGTCCACCTCCTCCTGGTCCTTTCCGGCCCGGAGGGCGGAGAGGATGGAGGTCTCCGGGACCAGGGGCACGCCCACGGCCTTTTCCAGCCACTCCCACTGGGCGTGGCTGAGCCGGTCCGGCATGGCCCCGGCCCGGTCAAAGCCGTTCTGGGCGAATATCTCCCCCAGGATGGTGTTCACGCCCCGGCCCGTGCCGGTGCACAGCACCTCCATATCGGTGATGGCGGCGGTGGCCGCCTCTACATAGCGGGAGTCGGTGACGACCCACGCCTTGTCATGGGCGATGACGGCCGCGCCGTCGTCGATATGGAAGCCGGAGGCGTAGCGGATGCTGACCGCGTCCGTCATGACCAGCGCGGGCAGATCGCCCAGGCGCTGCTGAATGCTTTTCACATGGGAAGCCATTGGTATCATTTCTCCTTATATATCCGGCGCCAGCCGGTTATTTACGTTTCCCCGTCCGCCGGGGCGCACAGGGGGAAGGCCACGGAAAAGACCGTGCCGCCCCCGGACCGGGGGGCCACGGTGATGGCCCCGCCGTTGGCCTGGACCGCGTCATGGACGATGGCCAGGCCCAGACCGCTGCCCCCGGAGGCCCGGGAGCGGGCCTTGTCCACCCGGTAGAACCGGTCGAAGATGTGGTCCAGGTCGTCCTCCGGGATGCCGATGCCCGTGTCCGCCACGGTGAGCACCGCCCGATCCTCCTCCCGGCCCAGGGACAGGGTGACGCTGCCTCCGGGGACGTTGTATTTGATGCCGTTTTCCGCCAGGTTGAAGATGATCTGATACAGGTCGTCCGCCGAGGCGTTCACCACGCAGTCCTCCGCCAGGTCCGTGACGATGGTCACGTTCTGGGTGGCGGCCAGGGGCTCCAGCAGGTGGAGCGTCCGCTCCGCCACGGCCTTCATATCCACCGGCCCCCGCTGGGGCAGGGAGGCCCCCGCGTCCAGCTTGGTCAGGGTCATGAGCTTTTCCGTGATGCGCTGGAGGCGGTCTGCCTCCGTGCCGATGTCCTGGGCGAATTCCCGCATGGTGTCCGTGTCCATGCCCCCGGACTGGGATATGCTGTCCGACAGCAGGCGGATGGCGGCCAGGGGGGTGCGCAGCTCATGGGAGGCATCCGACACGAACCGGCGGCGGACCTCCTCCGTGTTCTCCAGGCGGCCGGTGAGCACGTTGAACTCCTCGGAGAGCTCCGCCAGCTCGTCACGGCCCGTCACGGGCACCCGGTGGGTGTAATCCCCGCCCCGGACCACGTCCATGGCGGCGGACAGGCGCTTGATGCGCACGGTAAGGGTGGTGCTGAGCACCACGATGAGCGCCAGCCCCGCACAGCCGAACAGCACCGACGTGCTGGCCAGATTGCGCTGGAGCCCGGCGATGATGTCCCCCTGCTCGGTGTCGTGCTCGAACAGGTACACCGCGCCGATGATGGTCCCTCCGGACATGACCGGCACGGCGCAGCGGCTGGTGAATACCCCGGCGGCGTAGGAGTAGGCGCAGGAGAACACCGCCAGCCCGTCCAGAGCGTCGGAAACCTCCTGCAGCCCGGACTGACGGCCCACGTCCGCCCCGGTGGCGGCGTCATAGACGATGCGCCCGGACCGGTCGGTGACGAGCATGCGGGTCACAGGGGTCACGTCCAGCAGCTCCATGACCTGGCTCACCGAGTCAGTGGTGAGCTTCTCCAGGGCGGAGAGGGAGCTGGATATGACCGAGCCCTGGGATTGGAGGGCGGTCCTCTTGGCCGCGAAGACCCGGTCCCGGCTCACCTGGATGGGGTAGACGTTCAAAAACAGCAGCAGCGCCGCCGTGAACAGGGTGAAGGCGGCCGACAGCTTGAACCGGAAAGACAGGCCCCGCGTTTTCAATTTTCGGTCAGTCCTTGAAATAGTAACCCACGCCCCATTTGGTGATGATGCAGGCCGGTTCGGCGGGATTGCGCTCCAGCTTTTCCCGCAGGCGGCGGATGTGTACGTCAACGGTCCGGATGTCCCCCTGGTAGTCGTAGCCCCAGACCGTGTCCAGAAGGCTCTCCCGGGAATAGACCTTGCCAGGGGTGCGCATGAGCAGCTCCACCAGGTCAAATTCCTTCACCGTCAGCTCCACAGACCTGCCGTCCACCTCGGCGGAGCGTCGGTCCGTGTCGATGGTGATGGGCCCCCGGGTGATGCGGCCGCTGGTGTCGGTCCCGCCCTGGAGATTGGCCCGGCGCAGCAGCGCCCGGACACGGGCCTTCAGCTCCAGGATGTTGAAGGGCTTGGTGATATAATCGTCCGCGCCAAACTCAAAGCCCAGCAGCTTGTCCGTGTCCTCGCTCTTGGCCGTGAGCATGATGACTGGCACGGTGGAGAACTCCCGTATCTGCATACAGGCGGACAGCCCGTCCAGCTTTGGCATCATCAGGTCCAGGATGATGAGGTTATATCCCCCGGCCCGGGCCATGTCCACGGCGGTCTGCCCGTCATAGCAGGCGTCCACCTCATAGCCCTCCCGCTCCAGGTTGAATTTTATGCCCTTGACGAGGAGCTCCTCGTCGTCCACCACCAGAATCTTCATCTGCTTCCCTCGCTAAAATTCGATATAGGGGGCTATGTCCTCCCACAGGGCCGGGCCTATGCCGGACACGGACAGAAGGTCTTCCCGCCCGGTGAAGGGGCCGTTCTCCTCCCGCCAGGCGATGATGCGCTCCGCCAGGACGGGGCCTATGCCCGGCAGCTCGCCCAGCTCCTCCGCCGTGGCGGCGTTCACGTCCAGACCCGCCTGCTCCGCGCCCAGGGCCGCCCGGTCCAGGGGCGCCTCCTCGATGGGCCGGGGCCGGTCGTCCAGGGCGTACCAGAGCAGGGCGGCCAGCAACAGCGCCGCCGCGCCCGCCCAGGTGAGGGCGGCCGTCAGCCGATTTTTCCGTTTCGCCAAATTTTGCATGAAAGATTTAATAAAGAAAGCGGTTGCTTTTCCACGGTTTTTTTCTTATAATAAGCTAAATACATCTTGTGGCACGTCTCACCGCCTATATCATACCATACTTTTCCGGAGAATGACATGAAAAAATTCAAGCTGCTGTCCCTTCTTCTGATAATAACGCTGTTCGTCGGGGCCATGCCCATACCCGCCGTCGCTTTGGACTATCCAGAGGTGGGCGCCCAGGCCGCCGTGGTCATGGACGCGGACACCGGCGAATACCTGTTTGACAAGAACGGCTCCATGTCCCTGGAGCCGGGGGCGCTGGGCCTGCTGATGACCTGCCTGCTGGTGGGGGACGCGGTGCTCCGCCAGGACCTGAAGCTGGAGGACGTGGTCACCGCCTCGGAGACCTTCCGCAGCCACCTGGCCGAGGGCAGCGTGGTGCTCAACCCCGCCCTGGTGCCCGGTGAGAAGATGACATTGAAGGACCTGCTTTACAGCACCCTGTTCCCCTCGGCGGAGGACGCGGCCAATATGATGGCCGAGTACGTGGCCGGGTCGGTGGACAACTTCATTGCCAGCATGAACCAGCGGGCGGCGGAGCTGGGCTGTGCGGACACCCACTTCGTCACTGCCAGCGGCATGATGGCCTCCGGCCAGCGCAGCACGGCCAAGGATATCGCCATCATCGCCAACGAGGCGTTTTCCAACATCTCCGTGTCCACGGCCACCCAGGAGATGACCTATACCGTGGCGGCCACGGAGGCCGCCGGGGCCCGGTATCTGAATAACCCCAACCGGCTGTTCGACCCCCAGAGCGAGTATTACAACAAGGACGTCTACGGCGGCAAGACCGCCACCACGGACCTGGGCTGCTGCGTGGTGGTGGGCGCCAGCTATAACGACATCGACGTCATCGTCGTGGTCATGGGCTGCCCGGACGACGCCGGGCGCTTCAACGACGCCAACACCCTGCTGAACTGGGTCTTCAACAACTACAGCTACCGCCAGATACTCAGCGCTACGGATAATCTGGACACCCTGCCCGTGGAGCTGGGGAGCCCCGAGTCCGTGGGCGTGCGGGCGGAGACCCCGCTGTCCAAGCTGCTGCCCAACGAGGAGGAGCTGGGCAACATCGAGTACACCAT
>CANRNA010000045.1 GCA_947631805.1 uncultured Oscillospiraceae bacterium
TCCTCTCAACTGGATATCCCCTAAACAAGCTCTCCTCGACTTCCCCCTTTTTGTAACACATCATTGACTAACCTACATTCCGCATGGAGACGTCCGCAATTTCCGGGACAGGCGGCGGGGGCGCGTAATGGAATGCGCTATGGCCCGATTTTACGTGACAAACGGGGTTGTTGTTGGTATAATAAGTGATACTTATTGCGAGAGGTGACGGGAAATGAAGATTCAATGGCTGGGACACAGCTGCTTTCTTGTGGAGGCCGAGGGCTGCACGGCCGTGTTCGACCCCTTTGCGGACGGGAGCGTGCCCGGATACGCCCCGGTGCGGGTGACGGCGGACGCCGTCTTCTGCTCCCACGGCCACGGCGACCACAGCGCCCGGGAGAACGTGACCCTCACAGGCCGGGGCTTTCCCCTGCCGGTGCAGACCCTGGCGACCTGCCATGACGACAAGGGCGGCTCCCTTCGGGGGCCCAACACCGTCCACATCCTGTCCGCCGAGGGCATGCGCCTGGCCCATCTGGGGGACCTGGGCCACACCCTGGACGGGGCGGCGCTGGACGCGCTGCGGGGCGTGGATGCCCTGCTCATCCCCGTGGGCGGGCATTACACCATAGACGCGGCCACGGCCAAGGCGGTGGCGGACGCCATCGGTCCACGGGTGGTCATCCCCATGCACTACCGGCTGGGGCAAAACGGCTACGACGTGATAGGCACCCTGGACAAGTTCACGGCGCTCTGCGACGATGTAAAATACTATGAGGGGGACACGTTTGAACTGGGGCCTGACACCCCCGCCCAGACGGCAGCGCTGACCTATGGAAAATGATCGCTATTACGGCATAGACGTGGGGGGCACGTCGGTGAAGATCGGCCTGTTCCAGGGCACCCGGCTTCTGGACAAGTGGTCCGTGCCCACGGACACCTCCAACGGCGGGGATCACATCCTCCGGGACATCGTCGCCAGCCTGCCCGGCCCGGCGGCCGGGGCGGCTCTGGCCGTACCGGGGGCAGTGCTCCCCGACGGGACGGTGAACCGGTGCGTGAATCTGGGGTGGGGGATATGCCGCCCCTCGGACGAGTTCACCGCCATGAGCGGCATCCCCTGCCGTGTGCTGAACGACGCCAACGCCGCGGCTCTGGCGGAGCAGCGGCTGGGCGGCGGCAAGGGCTTTGAGAGCATCCTGTTCGTGGCGCTGGGAACCGGCGTGGGCGCGGGCGTGGTGCTGGACGGAAAAATACGCAACGGCGCCCGGGGCGCCGCCGGAGAGCTGGGCCACCTGTGCCTGGACCCCGGCGACACAGCCGCCGCCTGCACCTGCGGCCACTACGGCTGCGTAGAGCAGTATTGCAGCGCCACGGGCATCGTCCGCCTGGCGGCCCAGGCGGGCATGCCGGGGCTGAACTGCAAGCAGATCGTGGACGGCGCCGCCGCGGGCAGCGACAGGCTGGAGGCGGTGGTGGACGCCGCCTGCGACGCTCTTGGCCGGGGCATCGCCGGGGCCTGCGCCATCATCGACCCGGAGGCGGTGGTCCTGGGGGGCGGCGTGTCCCAGGCGGGGGAGTACTTCCGTCTGAAGGTCCAGGCCGCCTTTGATCGGTACGCCTTCCACGCCTGCCTGGGCACAAAGATATTCCTGGCGACACTGGGCAGCGACGCGGGCCTCACCGGCGCGGCGCTGTACGCCATGGACTGAAAGGAGCTTTCTATGAAAAACTCCCCCGCAGGCTCTCTGTGGAAGGTGCCCGCGTACTGCATGATCGCGGGCTGGATATGCTTCCAGCTGGAGATACGGTTTCTGGGCCGCTTCGCCCTTGTGACACTGCCGGACGGCGCCATCTCCGCGGATAACACCCGCTGGCTCATCCTCACCGGCGTTCTGTTCTGCCTGGTCCTGGCCCTGGGCGCTCTGGTGTTTTTCCGGAAGATGACCCGCCAGGAGCTGGCCGTTTCCGCCACGGCGGCCTTTGTCATCAACGCGGTCATAGGCGTCTCCGCCTACATCTCGCGCACGGGCTGGCTCTCCCTTGTGTATTCGGAGATATCCGAGTGGTGCAGCGTCCTGCCCCAGCTTCTCGGCCTGGTGACGGATAACCAGTGGATCAGCGCGGCGGTGATATGGGCCGCTCCCTATCTGTTCGTGCTCTTCGGCAAAAAGACCGCCGACCAGTGACGGCCCTTATATACGGTCCAGCCCCCGGCTCTTTTTCAGAGCCGGGGGCTGGTGTTTTTTATAGCTGCGGCTTCATGATCTCGTAGCAGGCAGCGGCGGTATAGCAGTCGGCCAGGGCCCGGTGGGCCGTCTCCGGCACCACGCCGAACCGCTCGGCCAAGTCCGCCAGGCGGTGGTGGCGGTATTGCCTGTAGAGCATCTTGGACAGGCGCATGGTGTCCACAAAATCATTGGACACCGGCCCCAGGCCCAGGGCCGCCGCCTTGTCGTAGAGGAAGTTTATATCGAAGTTCACGTTGTGGCCCAGTATCACGTCCGCGCCCACGAAGTCCAGATAGTACTCCAGCACATCTCCCAGGGGCGGGGCCGTCCACAGCATATCGTCCGTGATGCCGGTGATGTCAACGATGGCCTCCGGCAGGGAAAAGCCCGGATTCACCAGCAGCGACACCTCATCCACCGGCCGCCCTTGCCGGAACCGGACGGCGCCCAGCTCGATGATGGCGCTGTACCGGGGGCTGAGGCCCGTGGTCTCGATGTCCACGGACACATAGTCGTCCAGTGCCGCCACCAGGCTCTCGCCCTTATACGGCCGGGCGTTTTTCTCGTATACGGCCATAAGGCGGCCCCCTTTGCAAAAATCCGCCCCGTCGATGGTATCGGCGGGACGGTACTTTTTATTCGTGCCAATCCAGGGCTTTTTTCAGAAACCGCAGGTGGTCCTGGATCAGAAACTCCAGCCGATCCTCATCTCTGGCCAACAGAGCCTCCAGGATATATCGGTGCTCCAGAAGAGATATCTGGAAATTCTCCGGAGCGACCTTTCCCACACTGAAAATAAAATATACGCTGCCTACGCTCCAGTTGAAGTCGTACAGCCTGTCCAGCTGCGGATTGCCTGCCATTTGCACCATCAGGGAGTGGAATTTTGTCTCTACTATTCGGGCGGCCTCCAAGTCCGTGGGGGGGACATGGTCAAATTGGTCCACCGCCTCCTTCAACTCACTGATGATCTCCGGGAATCGGTCCACGTTCTGAACGGCCCGCTTCGCCGCATAACATTCCATCATGATGCGGGTATCAAAATAGTTTCGTATATCCTGCATGGAGAAGTCCCGGACGACCGCGCCTCGTCGGGGCATCAGCTCCACCATGCCCCGTGCCGCCAAGTGATTGATGGCCGCCTGCACCGGCGTATTGCTGATATTCAAAGACTCTGCGATCTTCTGCACTACCAGCCGCGATCCGACTGGATATTCCCCGGTTTGGATGCGGCGGGTGATCTCCTTCACTGCATATTCCTGCAAAGACTCCGGATAGTCCATAGAAACTCCTCTTACATACCAACCCGCTGCCACGGCCTGACCCTGGCAGCTGTCTTACTCTCGCATAATTATAGCACGTTCAGCGCTATCTTCACAATATCTTTTTGCAGAATTGCGCGGTTTGTGTCAAAAAATGCATTGCCTCCAAGCAATTTGGCAGAAGAAACAGTTTTGTCGTCTGGGCTCTAAACAACTTCCACAAAAAACCTCTCGTCGTTAAAATGATGATTGACAAACTTCGCCAAGATGCGGTATTATTACCGCGTATTAAATATTAAATTTAATATTTAATGTTTAATATTTGTGTTTTTCTTCCCCTTTTATCCCTAAATCTTTATATGGAGGAACTAAAAATGAAGAAAATCCTGTCCCTGCTCCTGGCGCTGACGATGGTTTTCAGCCTGTGCTCCTTCGCCATGGCCGATGACCCCGAGTACGTCTGGAAGATGGCCCTGAACTCCACCGAAGGCGATAATGCCTATGACGCCGCCGTGATCTTCAAGGCTGAGATCGAAGAAGCGACCAACGGCCGCGTGCAGGTCGATCTGTACGGCGGCGCCAGTCTTGGCAGCACCACCGAAGTGCTGGAGGGCATGAGCTTCCACATCGCTGACATCATTTGCGAGTCCGTGGGCACGCTGGCTCCCTTCACCCCCCTGGCAAACATCGACATCATGCCCTATCTGTACGACAGCTATGATCACTTCATGAACGTCTGGACCAGTGATCTGGGCGAGGAGATCAAGACCACTGTGGGCGAGGCCGCCGGTTTCAAACTGCTTGGCGGTGCCTATCGCAGCCCCCGCATCGTCACCGCCACCAAGGAGATGCACACCGTTGAGGATTTCGCGGGCTTCAAGCTGCGCGCTCCCAATCTGGATGGCTATATCAAGCTGTGGCAGTGGATGGGCGCTGCGCCCCAGCCGCTGGCCATGAACGAGACGTATACCGCTCTGCAGCAGGGTACCGTCGAGGGTCAGGAGAACCCCATGGTGGACTCTCTGAACTACGCTTTTGATGAAGTCTGCGATTACTGGATCAAGACCAACCACGTCTATAGCTGCAACCTGTTCATTATGGACTTGGCTTACTTCAATAGTCTGCCCGAGGACATCCAGCAGGCTGTGACCGAGGCCGCCGAGACGGCTGGTCAGCAGATCAGCGAGCAGCAGGCCGACAAGGACGCCGCCGCCGAGCAGGCACTCATTGAAGATGGCAAGACTGTCATCGAGGTCGATCTGGACGAGTTCAAGGCCCACTTTGATGGCTATGTAGAGGAGAATTATCCTGAGCTGGCCGATTGGGTCGCCCGCATCCAGGAGATGGATACCGAAAGCTGATTCTAAACAGTCGGCCCGCGTCCGGCTTGGATGCGGGCCGTACCTTTTTATAAAGGGGTCTTTGCACTATGCTAAAAAAGTATACAAAATTTCTTGATCTTCTGGAGAAGGTCGAAAAGATATTGTTGGCAGTGACCGTGGGAGCAATGGTCCTGTTTATGCTCTACCAGGTCATTCTGCGCTATATCTTCCGGGCCTCCAACGCCTGGAGCGAAGAACTTGTGGGTTATCTGTTCGTACTGGATGTAATGCTTGGTGCCGCCATCGCTATCCGCCGTAACAGTCATCTTCAGATAGACGTGCTTATCAACCGCTTCCCGCCCAAGGTCAAAAACGTCTTCACCATCGGCGCTACGGTGGTCGGCATCGTGTTTCTCTGCTTTTTGTTCCGGTATTCTCTCACACTGTGCGCCACTGCTACCAAAAACATTTCCGCGGGACTGCATATCTCCATGGCTATTCCCTATGCCGTTTTGCCTGTGGGTGAAGTGTTGATGGTGCTGTCCTCCATTGAAGTCATTTTGAAAAATATCGCGGAACTCCGCGGAAAGAAGGAGGAGTCTGTATGAATCCCGGTCTTGTGGTCATATTGCTGCTTTTAGGCCTCTCCTTTTTGGGTATCCCCATCTATATAGCTCTTGGTATCGGGACGCTGGCCGCTTTGAATCTGGCCGGTATGCCTGTGCTGGTACTGCCTCAGCGGCTGTTCTCGGGTATCAACTCCACATCCTTGCTGGCCATTCCGTTCTTCATTCTGGCGGGCAACATTATGTCCCGAAGCATCACCTCCAAGCTTATAAATGTGGCAAACGCGCTGATCGGATGGATACGTGGCAGTCTGGCCCTGGTGACGGTGCTCGCGTCTGCCCTGTTCGGCGCCATCTCCGGCTCCGGCGTGGCTACGGCCTCCGCCATTGGTGGCCTGACGATCCCGGCCATGAAAAAAGAGGGCTATCCCGCCCCCTTCGCCACGGCTGTGGCCTCTATATCCTCCATTATGGGACCGATCATCCCACCGTCTATCACTTTGATCGTATACGCCTCCATCACCAACGTGTCCGTATCTTCGCTGTTCATGGGTTCGGTGTTCCCCGGCTGCATCCTGGCGGTGAGCCTGATCGCTTACGCGCTCTATTATGGCAAGAGGAAGGACCTTCCCGCCCACGAAAAGCAGTCGCCCCGCCAGATCGCTCACACCTTCAAGGACAGTATTTGGGCGCTTCTTCTGCCGATCATCATTCTGGGCGGCATTTTCGGCGGTATATACACCCCCACCGAGGCGGCCGCCGTGGCTGTGGGCTATTCTCTCATCATCAGTCTGTTTGTCTATAAGGACATGTCGTTCAAGGAGATGCCCGGCGTATTTGTAGAAGCCGCTGTTTCTACCGCTACCATCATGGTGATGGTGGGACTTTCCAAGGCCTCCAGCTACGTGATCACCACCTCCGGTCTGCCCCAGCAGATGCTGTCACTGTTTTCCTCGATCACCAATAGCAAGTTCGTGATACTGCTGCTGCTGAATCTGCTGTTTCTCATTATCGGCATGCTCATGGAGGCCAACGCGGCCATCATCATGATGACGCCCATTCTGATGCCTCTGTTGAACGCCTTCGGCATTGACATGCTCCAGTTTGGCATCGTTATGAGCTTCAACCTGTGCATCGGTCTGGTGACTCCGCCTGTGGGCATGTGTCTGCTTCTGGGCAATCAAATCGGGGAGACCAGCCTGTCCAACTCCCTAAAAGCCATGATGCCTATGCTGCTTATCTCCATTTTGGTCCTCATGCTTATAACTTACGTAACGCCTCTGACGACCTGGCTGCCCAAGGTTCTGGCCTGACGTAACATATAGCAAATAACAGAAAGGAAGTATTTTCGGTGAAAATTGGATTTTTGGGCCTTGGCGTCATGGGTCTGCCCATGGCAAAAAACGTCGTAAAAAAGAGCGGTTTCCCAGTTCTGGCCTATGATGTTGTGGAAAAACAGGCTGCCGCGCTTCAGGAGGCAGGCGGCATTGCTGTCAGAGACCCCTCGGAGATATATACGCAGTGCGATGTGATCATGCAAATGCTGCCTACCCACCCCATCATTATCCACTCCATTGAGGAGGCGGTGCGCCTTGGCAAGCCCGGCAATATCATCATTGACCTGTCTTCCACTGCTCCTGACATCCTGTTGGACCTGGAAAAGAAGGTCAGTGCTGCCGGGATGTATCTGCTTGACTCTCCGGTCAGCGGTGGCAACCCGATGGCGAAAGCCGGAACGCTCGCTATCATGACCGGCGGCAATAAGGATATATTTGAAAAGGTAAAACCTCTTCTTTCCTGCATGGGTACTCCCGTTTACACCGGCGGCACAGCCAGCGGCAGCGTGACCAAACTGGTCAATAACATGATCGCCGGGGCTTATCTGGTGGCTATGGCGGAGGGCTACGCGTTTGCCGCCAAAGCGGGCATCGACCTGCAAACCACATTCGAGGCCACGCGCGGCGGTTTCGCAGGCGGCCCGCTGTATGATAACAAGATACCGATGCTCATCCACCGTGATTACACCCCCGGCGCCAGGGTCGCTGTCCATCGCAAGGACCTCATCAACGCCAAGCACTATGCTCATAAGCTGGGAATAGATACCCCTATGGCGGACGTGGTGCTGATGGTCATGGACTGGATGAACGACAACGGCCACGTGGACGAGGATCAAATCGCCATGGTGAAGTACTATGAGGACAAAATGAACGTCACCGTAGGCTCTGCCGACGACAAATAACAACTCACTCCTTTCCTTAAAAAGCCCCTGTTCGGCAGCCGGATGATCTCCGGCCCGGACAGGGGCATCGTTACAGTTATATTATGATCTGCTCATTTTTTCCCGTACCTGTCCCGCTGGGCAACGGCCAGGGCGTCGCAGCGGTTGTTCAGCTCGTTGTCCGCGTGGCCCTTCACCCAGCGGAACGTGACCGCGTGCTTTTGCAGCAGACCGTCCAGCTCCCGCCAGAGCTCGGCGTTTTTCAGTCCGCCCTTTTTGGTGAAGCCCGCCGCCTTCCACTTTCTCAGCCAGCCCTCGGTCATTGCCCGGGAAATATACTGGCTGTCGGTGTACACCGTGACGGCGCAGGGCTCTTTCAGCGCCTCCAGGGCCCGGATGACCCCGGTCAGCTCCATGCGGTTATTGGTGGTGTCCCTCTCGCCGCCGCTTATCTCCTTTTCCGCCGTGCCCCAGCGCAGTATGGCGGCCCAGCCGCCGGGGCCCGGATTTCCCGAGCAGGCCCCGTCGGTATAGATGGTCACTTCCTTCATGTCTCAGGCCCCTGGTCCTCTCCGGCCTCCTTTTCCGTGCAGGCGATGGAGATGATGCGGCTGCCATCGGCCACCCGCATCAGGCGCACGCCCTGGGTGGACCGGCCGTAGACCGATATGGCCCCCGCGTCGGTGCGCAAAATGGTGCCGTCATCCGAGACGAGAAGCAGGTCCTCCTGGCCGGTGACCAGCTTCATGGCCACCACCGGGCCTGTCTTGTCTGTGACCTTGTAGTTTCTCATGCCGTAGCCGCCACGGCCCTGGGCCTCGCCGCCCCGGAGGTATTCCTCCGCCGCGGTCCGCTTGCCGTAGCCGTTGGCGGTGACGGAGAGCACCATGTCCCCCTCCGTCACGGACCCGGCGCCCACGACCCTGTCGCCAGCGCGCAGCTTGATGCCCCGCACGCCCATGGCGGTGCGGCCCATGGCCCGCACGTCGGTCTCTTTGAAGCATATCGCCGCGCCGTCCGCCGTGGCGATGAGGATGTTCTGGGCCCCGTCGGTCACGCACACGGATATGAGCTCGTCCCCTTCGTCCAGTGTGAGGGCCCGGATGCCGCTGCTGCGGATGTTTTTCAGCTCCGTGAGGAACATGCGCTTGACCGTGCCCTGGGCGGTGGTGAACAGCAGGTACTTGTCCTCCTCTATCTGGCGGATGTGGAGCATGGCCTGGACCTTTTCATCCGGCTCCACCGGCACGAAGTTCACGATGGGGGAGCCCCGGCTGGTCCGGCTGGCCTCGGGGATGAGATAGCCCTTGCGGCTGTAGACCCGGCCAAGGGAGGTGAAGAACAATATGAAGTCATGGCTGGAGGCGGTGAATACCGTCTCCACATAGTCCTCCTCACGGGTGGCCATGGCCCGAATGCCCTTGCCGCCCCGGTTCTGGGCCCGGTACTCGCTGGCGGGCAGGCGCTTGATATACCCGTTGTGGCTCATGGTGTACACGCATTCCTCTTCGGGTATCAGGTCCTCCGCGTCTATCTCTCCGAATACGTCCTGTATCTCGGTCAGGCGCTTGTCGCCGTACTTGTCCCGTATGGCGGTCAGCTCGTCCTTCAGTACGCCCCGGAGCATATCCTCGCTGGCCAGGAGCTTTTCAAAGTAGGCGATCTTCTCCTCCAGCTCGTGATATTCCGTCTCCAGCTTTTCCCGGTTCAGGCCCTGCAGTGAAATGAGCCGCATGTCGCATATCGCCTGGGCCTGGACGTCGTCCAGCCCGAAGCGCTCCATCAGCCGCTGCTTGGCGTTGTCGTAGCTGGAGCGGATGATATGGATGACCTCGTCTATGTTGTCCTGGGCTATCAGCAGCCCCTCCAACAGGTGGGCCCGCTCCCTGGCTTTTTTCAGGTCGTACTGGGTCCGGCGGACGATGATCTGCTCCTGGTAGGCGATATACTCGTCCAGGATGTGGCGCAAAGACAGTATCTTGGGCTGCTTCTGGTCGTCCACCAGGGCCAGCATGATGATGGAGAAGGTGGACTGGAGCTGGGTCTGGGTGAACAGGCGGTTGAGGACGATCTGGGGGTTGGCGTCCCGCTTCAGCTCGATGACGATGCGCATGCCGTTGCGGTCCGTCTCGTCCCGCAGGTCGCTGATGCCCTCCAGGCGTTTGTCCTTCACTTGGTCTGATATGGAGCGGATGAGCTGCTTTTTGTTGACCTGGTAGGGCAGCTCCGTCACGACGATGCGCGTCCGATGGTCCCGGCCGTATTCCTCAAA
This sequence comes from uncultured Oscillospiraceae bacterium, assembly GCA_947631805.1. GTDB lineage: Bacteria > Bacillota > Clostridia > Oscillospirales > Oscillospiraceae > CAJOIG01. The sequence goes on from CANRNA010000045.1 coordinate 9,854, forward strand.
ATCCGCCCTGGCCCGGACGGTTATCTTGCCCCGGCCGGTGGCATAGGCCTGGCGGATGCCCGCCCGGCCCATGATGATGCCCTTGGTGGGGAAGTCGGGCCCCTGGATGTGCTCCATCAGGTCGGAAAGCCCCGCGTTGGGGTTTTCCAGCACGCATATCGCCGCGTTGATGACCTCTGTGAGGTTGTGGGGGGGTATATTGGTGGCCATGCCCACGGCGATGCCGCTGGAGCCGTTCACCAGCAGATTGGGAAAACGGCTGGGCAGGACACGGGGCTCCTTTCTCTCCTCGTCGAAGTTGGGGTCCCAGTCCACGGTGTCCTTGTCGATGTCCCGGAGCATCTCGTTGCATATCCTGGACATGCGGGCCTCGGTGTATCGGTAGGCCGCCGGGGGATTGCCGTCCACGTCGCCGAAGTTGCCGTGGCCGTCCACCAGGGGATAGCGCAGGGAGAAATCCTGGGCCATGCGGACCATGGCGTCGTAAACGGAGGCGTCTCCGTGGGGGTGGTAGTGGCCCAACACTTCGCCCACGCAGGTGGCGGATTTTTTGAAGGGCCTGTCGCTGGTAAGGCCCGTCTCATACATGGAATAGAGGATACGCCGGTGCACGGGCTTCAGGCCGTCCCGCACGTCGGGCAGGGCCCGGCCCACGATGACGCTCATGGCGTATTCCCG
>CANRNA010000046.1 GCA_947631805.1 uncultured Oscillospiraceae bacterium
AGCTTTTCCGTCTCCGCCAGCTCCACGATGCGTCCCTTCTGGATGACGGCGATGCGGTCGCAGATGAACCGCATGACGGACAGGTCGTGGGCGATGAACAGATAGGTCAGGCCCCGCCGCTCCTGCAGGTCGGACAGCAGGTTCAGTACCTGGGCGCGAATGGACACGTCCAGGGCGGAGATGGGCTCGTCGGCGATGATGAACGACGGCTCCATGATAAGGGCCCTGGCGATGCCAATCCTCTGCCGCTGCCCGCCGGAAAACTCGTGGGGGAACCGGCTGGAGAACTCCGGGAGCAGGCCCACCTCCAGCAGCACCTTGTCCACCCGCTCTTTTATCTCCTCCTTGGACAGGCCCTTGTGGATATTGAGAAGGCCCTCCGAGACGATGTAGCTCACCTTGGCCCGCTCGTTCAGGGAGGCCATGGGGTCCTGGAATATCATCTGTATCTGCTGGATGACCTTCCGGTCCATCTCCCGGGATATCTTTCCGCTGATGCGCTCCCCCTTGTAGAGGACCTCGCCCCGGATAGGATACATGCGGATGATGGCACGGCCGATGGTGGTCTTTCCGGAGCCGGACTCGCCCACCAGGCCGAAGGTCTCGCCCTTATAGATATCGAAGTTGACCCCGTGGACGGCCTCGAAGGCCTTCCGGCCCCGGCCGAAGGTCACGTACATGTCCTTTACGCTGACCAGCACTTCCCTGTTTTCATTCTTCACCCCAGTCACCTCCCAGCGCTTTCAGATTCCTGATCTCCTTCAGTACCTCCGGCGGCTCTATCTTCGGCGCCCGGGGGTCCAGAAGCCAGGTCCTCGCCTTGTGAGTGGGACTGACCTCAAAATAGGGCGGCCGATAGAGAAAATCTATGTCCAGGGCATAGGGGTTTCTGGGCGCGAAGGCGTCGCCCCGGACGGGCATGAACAGGTTGGGAGGCGTCCCGTGGATGGAGTACAGCTTCTCCCCCGCCGTGGCTATCTGGGGCAGGGAGGACAGCAGCGCCCAGGTATAGGGGTGCTTGGGCTCAAAGAATATCTCCCGGCAGGTGCCGATCTCCACGATGTCCCCCGCGTACATGACCGCCACCCGGTCGGCCACGTTGGCCACGACCCCCAGGTCGTGGGTGATGTAGATAGTCGTCAGATGGTATTTCTTTTGCAGGCCCTTGACCAGCTCCAGTATCTGGGCCTGGATGGTCACGTCCAGGGCCGTGGTGGGCTCGTCGCACACCAGGATGCGGGGATTGCAGGCGATGGCGATGGCAATGGCCACTCTCTGGCGCATGCCGCCGGAAAACTCGTGGGGGTACTGGCCGTAGCGGCGCTTGGGGTCGTCGATGCCCACGTCCGCCAGCATTTCCAGCACCTTGTTCTTGGCCGCCTCCCCCGTCAGGTTCTGGTGGTATTTCAGGGATTCCCCTATCTGCCAGCCAATGGATTTCAGCGGGTTGAGGCTGGTCATCGGGTCCTGCATGACCATGGCGATCTGGCCGCCCCGTATCTTCTCCCAGTCCTTGCTCTTCTTGTTGACGGCCAGGTCATTGCCGTCGTAGATGATGGAGCCGGAGTCGATGAAGCCGTTTTTGTCCAGAAGGCCCATGCAGCTTTTCACCAGCACCGATTTGCCGGAGCCGGACTCGCCCACGATGGCGAGGCACTCCCCGTCGTACAGGTCCAGGGAGACACCCCGGATGGCGTGAAGCGTCTGGCCGCGGAGCGTGAATTTGATATTCAGGTCCTGTATGGATAAAATCACCTTGTTGTCCATGGCTCTCCCCCCTTACAGATGATTCTTCGGGTCGGCCGCGTCGCCGAAGGCGTTGCCGACCATGTAGAAGCACACCGTGATGACGGAGAGGACCAGCGCCGGATATATCAGCTGATAGCGCAGAGACGGGCTCATGAGCATGACCCGGCCCGCGTTGACCAGATTGCCCAGAGAGGGCGTCTCGATGGGCAGGCCCAGGCCGATATAGGTCATGAACACCTCGCTGCCGATGGCGGACGGTATCGCCAGCGCCATGCGCAGCATGACCACCGACACGATGTGGGGCAGCAGGTTTTTCATGACGATACGGTTCAGAGGCGTGCCCAGGCAGCGGGAGGCCATGTTGAAGTCCCGGTCCCGGATGATCATCACCTGGGTACGGATATACTGGGCCACCCCCAGCCAGCCTGTGACGCACATGGCGAATATGATGGTCCAGATGCCGGGCTTGAGGATATAGGAGGCCAGTATCAGGATGATGGTGGAGGGGATGTTGGTGACCACGTTGTACAGCTCGGTGAAAAACACGTCTACGCTGCGCAGATACCCCCATACCATCCCCAGGGCGATGCCCACCACGGTCTGGATGGCGGCCACGGTCAGGCCGATGAACATGGACGTTCTTGTACCGGCCCACAGCCGCGCCCAGAAGTCCTGGCCGATGGCGTTGGTGCCCAGGATGAACTGGCCGCCGGGCTGCTGGTTGATGATCTGCATGCCCGTCTCCGGGTCGTTGTTGATGTAGTTGGGGTCATACTGGCCCGGCAGATAGGGCTGGATGACCGAGAACAGCACCAGCGACGCGGCTATGATCAGCATCACTACCGCCACCTTGTTTTTGAAAAACGCCCGGAGCGTACTGCGCCAGTAGGAGTAGTCGGAATACCCGGTCCGCTCCGCCTCCTCCTCGCTGTAGGCCCTTCGGGAAAACAGCGACGCGGGGACGGCCGCTATCTGCTCGTCGGTCAACACGTCCGGCAGAAGGCCCGCTTTCGCCTTATCCTGCTCCGTCAGGCTCTTCTCCAGCTTCCCGGAGACATTTTCAGACATTGAATACTTTGACATCAGCGAGCTCCCTCCTTCTTTGTGAGACTTATCCGCGGGTCCACGACCGCCATCAGGATATCGCCCAGCAGCAGGCCGATGATGCCCAGGGCGGCGTACACGATGACAAGCGCCTGCACCATGGAGTTGTCCTGCATTTTGATGACCTCCACCAGCAGTCCGCCCATACCCGGGATGGAGTAGAGGGATTCCACATAGATGGAGCCGGAGATGGTCAGCAGCAGAGACGAGGGTATCCCGTGTATCAGGGGCACGATCGCGTTGCGGAAGACGTGGTTGAAGCCGATTGCCCGTTCCGGCACGCCCTTGGCCCTGGCCATTCGGATATAATCCCGGTTCTCCTCGTCCACCATATACCGCCGCAGCCACATGGCGTACCAGGCGATGGAGGGCAGGGCCAGGGATACCACCGGCAGGATGATACTGGACGGGACGCTGGCGTTATACAGGATATTCAGCCCCGTCCAGTTACTGCCGTAAATTTGCAGCATCAGGTAGTACACGGCCGCGGGCACAGCCTGCATGAGCACCACGTAGCCCGTGCCTATTCGGTCTATGATACCGTTTCGGTTCCTGCTCATGAGCACCCCCAGCAGCAGACCCAGGGGCAGGCTGATGACCATGGCCAGCAGGCCGAATTTTATGGATATAGGCGCTTTCTTCGCCAGTATCTTGGTGATGGGGTAATCCACCCGGTATCTGGTGGAGACCCCCAGGTCCCCGTGGAGCAGCTGCGTGTAGAATTTGCCCAGCTGCACCGGGACAGGGTCGTTCAGTCCCAGCTTTTCCTTGGCGTTGTAGAGCTGTATCTCCGTCATATCGTCCAGGTTCGGAAAATAGCTGTCGATGGGCATCAGACGCAGCAGACAGAACACCACGGCGATAATGATAATGAGGCTGATACAGGCCCGCATGATACGCTTCAGGCAGTATTTCAGCATATTATCGCGCTTCCTCCTTCCCTATAATTCCAATTAACCCTCCTCAAGGCGCCTACGGGGCGGGCCCGCCGCGCCTTTAATCCAAGAGGCTGGCTATCGGAGACCCGATAGCCAGCCTTTGGCGTTTTTCCCCGTGTCAGTTATTTGATGGACTCCGCGCGGGCGACCAGCCAGTCGGCGTAGCAGGCGTTGTACTGCTCCACAGTCATGGGCTCAGCCATAACTCTGGCGTACTTCCAGCCGCCGTCGCTGTTGTGCATCTTCTCGAAGGGATTGACCTTCGTGGCGGTGTAGCCGGTGGTATCAGCGGCGAAGGGGATGACCAGCGCGTGCTCCAGCAGGAAGGTCTCGGCCTTGGCAAAGGCCTCGTAGCGCTCCGCGGACAGGGTGGTGATCGCCTTGGCCTCGTCCAGCAGGGCCAGATACTCCTGGGCCAGGGCCTGGACGTTGGGGCCGACGGCCTTGTCCAGGAAGGTCCAGCTGTTGTCCCGGTCAAAGGCCACGGTCCAGGCCTGGGGATCGTAATCGGAGGCGCCGTTATTAAGCTTCATGAAGCTGTACTTGCCAGGGCGGCGCACGTCGGCCAGGAAGCCCGTGGACGGGCCGGCCTCGATGGTGATGTCCAGATAGTCGGGCCCGAACAGCTCGGTGAGCTGCTGCTTCACGACCTGGATCTCCATATCCCAGCCGGTGACGCCGGGGTTATAGGGCATGTAGACCTTGATGGGGAAGGTGACGCCCTCGGCGGTCAGCTCTTCCACGGCCTTCTCCTTGTACTCCAGAGCCTTGTCCGGATCGAAGGAGAAGTTCTCCCGGTGGGTGATGTCCGCGATGGGCTCCATCTCCGTGTAGTCGGTGCCGTCGATGTTGCACCAGCTCACGGGGGTGATGGTGGTGACCAGGAAGTTCTCGGTGTTGAAGGGCATGATGGCCTTACCGGCCTTGACCCGGTCGATGCCCCAGTACAGGGACTGACGGAAGTTCTCGTTGTCGATGGCCTTCACCCAGTTGTCCGGCTCGTACTCCTCGTCGATCTGGGGAACGTAGTTGAAACCATAGTAGTAGGTATAGGTGGGGTCGGGCTGAGGCGGAAGGGTGATGTCCTTGGTGTCCTCGGCCTCCATCCACTCGGAGACGATGGCGGCGGTGATGGTGGCCTCGTCGATGTCGCCCCGCTTGAACAGCTCCGGCGCCAGGGCGTCCGCCTCGGCGTTGTAGGTCATCTCGACCCGCTGGATGTGGACGTTCTCCGCATCCCAATAGCTCTCGTTCTTCTCATAGGCGCGGCTCATCTGGGGCTCGAACTCCACCAGACGGTAGGGCCCTATGTACCACAGGGACTCGGGGTCCATGCCGTAGCTGGCGCCCAGCTCCGTGAACAGGCTGGTGGGCACGGGGATGATGTGTCCGCCATAGCCGTAGAAGTAGGGCACGGGCTTGGCCAGGGTGATCTCCAGGGTGTGGTCGTCGATGGCCTTCACGCCCAGAGTCTCCATGTCGGTCTCCTCGCTGCTCAGCAGCGCGGTGGCACCAGCGACGATATCCTGATAGTAGGACGCCGCGCCGGAGGCGTTGACCGGGTCGCAGACGTACTGGGCGGCGGTGACGAAGTCCTGCGCCGTCAGCTCGTCCTTTTCGTTGCCCTCGCAGTCCACCCAGTGGACGCCCTCACGGATGTGATAGGTGTACACCAGGCCGTCCTCGCTGACCTCGTAGCTCTCGGCCAGGCCGGGGACAAAGTTGCCGTACTGGTCCACGCTGGTCAGGCCTTCGCACAGGTTGGAAATGGCCTGCCAGGTGCCGGCGCCGTTGCTGCCGGAGTAGGGGTGCAGGGTCTCGGCCTCCGTGGAGTACACCAGATGCAGGGTCTGATCCTCCGCATACTTGATGCCATGGGGGCCCTCGGTGACTTCACCGGCGTCTGCCGTCGCCGTCACCGCCATGGACAGCAGCATCATCAGCGCCAGCAGGAAGGAAATTACCTTCTTCATGTGTTTCTCCTCTCAGAAAAATGTATTTATGGACCCGCTTGTAAGCCCCGGAGGGCTTACAAGCGGAGGACCATCAAACGTCAGAGGCAAAAAGCCTCATTTCCGGGACTCTTCCCGGGCGACCAGCCAGTCGGCGTAGATCTGATCGTACTGCTCCACGGTCAGAGGCTCGGCCAGCACGTGATAATATTTGAAGCTGCCGTCGGTGTTGTGCATGCCCTCCAGGGGGTTCAGCTTCGTGACCATGTAGCCGGTGGAGTCCGCGCTGACGGGGATGACCAGGGCGTGATTGATGAGGTACGCCTCCGCCTCGGCAAAGGCCTCGTAGCGCTCCATGGAGTTGGTGGTGATGGCCTTGGCCTTGTCCAGCAGGGCCTGGTACTCATCCGCCTGGGCCTTCACGTTCTCGCCCGCGGCCTGATCCAGGAAGCACCAGTTGCTGCCCTTTTCAAAGGCGATGGTCCACTTCTCCGGGTCGAACTCAGCCGCGCCGTTGCGGCTCTTCAGCATGGCGAAGTCGCCCGCCCGGCGGACGGAATCCAGGAAGCCGATGGAGGGGCCGGTCTCGATCTGGATGTCGATGTAGTCGGTGCCCAGCAGCTCCTCCAGCTGCTGCTCCACCACCTGGGTCTCCATATCCAGGTTCAGATAGGTGGGATCGTAGGGCAGGTATATCTCGATGGGGAACTCGACGCCAGCGGCGGTGAGCTCCTCGATGGCCTTGTCACGGTACTCGATGGCCTTGTCGGGATCGAAGCCCCAGTTCTCCCGGTGGGTGATCTCGGCCATGGGGCCTATCTCGGTGAAGTCCACGCCGTCCACGGAGCACCAGCCCACGGGGGTGATGGTGTTGGACAGGAACAGCTCGGGATCATAGGGCTCCTGGGCCCTCTTCGCCTTCACACGGTCCAGGCCGTAGAAGATGGACTGGCGGAAGTTCTCATTGTCCACCACCTTGTTCCACTTCTCATGCTCCGCGTCGGTGCCGAAGTGGGGCAGGTAGTTGAACAGGTAGTAGTACATATAGGTGCCGTCGGGCTGGCCGGGGATGGTGATGCTCGCCGTCTCCTCGTTGTTCAGCCACTCGGACACGATGTCGGCGCCGATCTTGGCCTGGTCTATCTCGCCCCGCTTGAACAGCTCGGGCGCCAGGGTGTCGGCCTCGGCGTTATAGGTGGCGATGACCTTTTCGATATGCACGTTGTCGGCATCCCAATAGCTCTCGTTCTTTTCATAGACGCGCTGGCTCTGGGGGTCGAACTCGGTCAAGCGGTAGGGCCCGATGTAGTACAGCGACTCGTGGTCCATGCCGTAGCTGTCGCCCAGCTCCTCATAGAGGGCCGTGCACATGGGCAGGAAGTGTCCGCCATAGTCGCCGAAATAGGGCACCTGCTGCTCCAGGGATATCTCCAGGGTGTAGTCGTCCACAGCCTTCACGCCCAGGGTCTCCATATCGGTCTCCTCGCCGGACAGAATGGCCGTGGCTCCCTTGATAATGCCGTCATAGTAGTCCACGGCACCGGCGGCGTTGGCCGGGTCGCAGATGAACCGGGCGGCGGTGACGAAGTCCTGGGCCGTCAGCTCGTCCTTCTCGTTGCCTTCCCAGTCCACCCAATGGAGGCCATGGCGGATGTGATAGGTGTAGGTCAGCTCGTCTTCGCTGATCTCGATGCTCTCGGCCAGTCCGGGAATGTAGTTGCCGTACTGGTCGCAGGTCTGAAGTCCCTCGGTCAGGTTGGAGATGGCCACCCAGGTACCGGCGGAGCTGTCGCCCTTATAGGGGTGCAGGGTGGAAGCCTCCAGGTTGTACACGGTGTGCAGGGTCTGGTCCTCTGCGTACACAAGGCCGTACGGATTTTCGGCATCGCCGGAAGCCGCCGCCGTCGCTGCCAGAGACAGCACCATAAGCAGGGCCAGAAGCAGGGAAAGTAGCTTTTTCACGTTTTTTCCTCCTTGTAAAATAAACTTATTCTTCTCGTGACTTACATTTGCCTCAGTGTTGGCTCGCCCGTTGACTCGTCAGTGCTATCCGCACCTCCTTTTCCTCCGATGTTCACTTTTTCCTGTTCTCTGTTGCTTACACGTCCACTTCCTATATGATCTCCCGTCCCACAGCGGAGAGATGATATGCCCATTTCGCGCCTGTCTGAGTGAACCTTTTTCCCGGGCGGCGAACAAAAAAAGAAACTTTATGTAATTTTACGGCTTTCTGAGCAATTTGTCAATACTGAATACGCAATTCTTTTCAAAAACTATGGATTTTGCATAGTATGACCAAAAGAAGAAAAAGTCCCCCGCAGCAGAACGCCCTATAGGCGTCCCCCGCGGGGGTATCGGTCTTCATATCGCCCCGTCCGAGGCGAGGCGCTCGTATTCAATGGCGAGCTGGGTATGTATCAGGCGGCGCAGCCGCAGATTTCCGCTGTCCCGCTCCCGGTCCGGATGGACCCGGTTGTTGAGCAACACCACATACAGCCCGGTGTCCGGCGACACCAGTATGTGGGGTCCGGCGAAGCCCGTGTGGCCGAAGGCGCTCTGGTCAAAGAACAGCCCCGAGTAGCTGAAGTGTCCGTTGGCCAGGTGGAAGCCCAGGCCCCGGTTCTCCTCCATGCCCGGCGTGTAGTTCTGGATGGCCCGGTCGAATATCCGCCGGGGGATGAGCTCCACCCCCTCCAGGGTCCCGTGGCCCGCCAGCATCCGGGCGAACCGGACGCAGTCCTCTATGTCGGAGAAGACCCCCGCGTTGCCGGACACGCCGTTCTGGAACCGGGCGTTCTCGTCGTGGACCCTGCCCACCAGCCACTGCCCGGTCAGGTGGTCCCGCTCGGTATAGGCCGTGTTGGCCGGGTCGATGGGCCTGTCCAGCCGGTGATACCCGGTGTGATCCATGCCCAGAGGCTCGAACACCAGTCGGCGGGCCAGCTCGTCCAGGGGCTCCCCGCCGATGCGCTCCAGGGCCTTGGCCAGGAGGATGAAGCCCATGCAGCTGTATTCCTCCCGGCTGCCCGGCGTATAGGACAGAGGCGCGTGGAGCAGGAAATCCGCCACGTCGTCTCCCGGCTTCAAAAACTTCTCCAGCCGTATCTCCGCCGCCAGGCCGGAGGTGTGGGTCAAAAGCTGGAACAGGGTCACCTCCGCCTTGTCAGGGGGCACCGCGTCCCCAAAGTACACCGGCAGCATGTCGGCCAGGTCCATCCGCCCCTCCGCGATGAAGCGGAGGGCTATCATCGTGGTGGACATGATCTTCGTGACGGACGCCATGTCATAGAGGGTATGGCGGTCCACCGGCCCGGCGTCCCCGGTGAGCTCCGGAAAGGACGTGCGGCCAAAGGTCTCCTCCGCGTACAGGCGGTCCCCCACGCCGATGGCAAGGGCGGCCCCCGCCAGACGTCCGTCGTCCACCGCCTCCCGTACCAGATCTATCGCCTTCTGAAATGGTCTCATCCCATAGATGCCCCCTTTCGCGGCCAGTATAGCAGGGGCGGGCCGCCATTGTCAACATGATGTGAAATATAGTATCAGTCTTTCCCGGGATGACAGTACCTTTATTTCAGCGTCTTGCATTTTCCCGGCGGGGCATATATACTGAAAGCGCAGACAGGTCTTGGAAAGGGGACGGCGCGCATGGAGCATCTTCTGGGCATGGACGGCGGCGGCACCGCCACAAAAATCACCGTGGCGGACAGGGCGGGGAACGTGCTCGCCCGCCACACCGCCGGGCCGCTGAACGTCAACGGACAGAGCCCGGCGCAGTTTCGCCGGACCGTCGCGGATATACAGAGCTGGCTGAGCGATGCCGGGTTCCGGCCCGAGGGCTGCGGCGGCGTCGCCGTCGGCATGGCCGGTGTCAGCAATCCCAAGGCCCGGGAGCTTCTCACGGATGCCTTCGCGGCCGGGGGGTACCGGGGGGATATCCATCTCTACTCCGACGGCGAGACCGCCCTGGCGGCGGCCTTTCCCGCCTGCCACGGGGTGATACTCATCGCGGGCACCGGCTCCATCTGCCTGGGATGGGGCCAGGACGGCGGGCAGGCGCGGGCAGGCGGCTACGGCCACCTGGCGGACGACGGCGGGAGCGCCTACGCCATAGCGATAGCCATTTTCTCGGCGGTGATACGGGCGGAGGACGGCAGAGCCGGACCCACGGTCCTTCGCCCCCTGGTCATGGAAAAGCTGGGTGTCGGCACGCTGGAGGAGATGATAGGCTACCTCTACGCCCCCGGCAGGTCCAAAAAGGAGATAGCGTCCATGGCGGTGGTGCTGGAGCGGGCGGCCGCGGCGGGCGACAGAGCCGCTCTGGACATCGTGGAAAAGAGCGCCGACGAGCTGGGCCTGCTCGTCCGGACCGTGATGGGGCGCATGCCGGACGAGCGGAACGTGGCCCTGGCCGGGAGCGTGCTCTTGAAAAACCGGGATATCCGCCAGCGGGTCAGCCAGCATATCCTCACCCAGCGGGCCGACGCCCACATCGTCCCCGCCTCCCAGGACGCCTCGGAGGGCGCCATCCGCCTGCTCCTGCGCGAGACCTTGAAGGGATA
>CANRNA010000047.1 GCA_947631805.1 uncultured Oscillospiraceae bacterium
GCCGCCGGGGGCGGATACACCTCCCCGTCCGGCAGGTCCGCCAGCAGGACGAACAGGAGCTGGTCCCCGCAGTCCCGGTTGGCCAGCCTGTACTCTTCCAGCCGCCGGGCCAGCCGGGGCCCTGTCTCGTCATCGGTCAGCAGCGCCGAGACGGCGCACACCGTCCGCCCCTCCGGCCCCAGGCCGTCCTCCAGGGCCAGGCGCATCAGCCGCCGGGGCCGCACCAGCCGCAGCAGCGCCGCGTCCAGCCCCACCCGAGCCAGCTCCGACAGGGGCAGCAGCGTCAGCGCCGCCGTCCAAAAGCTCCCCGCCCCGAAGCCCACCAGCGCCGCCAGGGCGGCGGGTATGCCCAGCCGGGCGGCGATGTAACCCGCGCCGGTCCTCTTCGTCTGGGGGAACAGATATTCGTGCAGACCCCCTTCCATGGCGGCGGAGGCCGCCTCCAGGGCCGTGACCTTCCGCTTTTTGGCAAGACGCTGTATCCGCGCCCTGTAAAGGGCGCGGCTGGTCTCATCCATGGCGGGGTATACCTTATCCCGGCGCAGCAGGGCGTCCACCGGGTCGGAGTTCTCCAGAGCCCCGGTCAGGTCCATGTCCGCCAGCGCCCGCAGACTGGTGAACAGCTCCGCCGCGCGGGTCCCGTCTACCCCCGGCTCGGCCAGCGCCTCCACCAGGGCGGCCCGCAGCGCCGCCCCCAGCAGCGCCGCCTCGTTCTCCGGCATTTCCCTGGCCCGCCGGGCCCCGGTGAGGAACGCCTCTATCCGCTCCTCCGTCACCGGGCCCGCCGCCGCCAGCCGGGCACACAGCGTGACCACCGCCGCCCCATCCGGGCCCCGGCGCAGACGGCCCCCCGCCCGGAAGGCCCTTATGGCGATGTCCGTCTCCCGCCGGGCCAGATATTCATTGTCCGCGAACCAGGCCGGTTCCCGCTCGTCCCGGCTCTTGGCCGTGATGTCGTCCATGGCCCTGGCCAGCCGGGCCGCCGTCCGCCGTCCGGACACGGTTTTTTTGATGGGGATGCTCCTGGCCGCTTCGTCGCCCCATCCGGCCAGGCGTTCTGTGCTTATCTTTTCCATACCTGGGATTTTTCCCGGCCTGGGGTTAGAATATACAGCGTCAGCGCCTCCCCGGCCGGGGAGGCGCTGCCTTCATTTCTGTTTTCTCTTACGCGGGCACGTAGCCCAGGCCGCCGCACACCGGGCAGAACTCCGGCACCTCGTACTCGATGGGGTCGCCGCCCGTATAGTTGGGCGCGTGCTCGGTCTTATAGCGGGTCACGCCCTCTCCGCCGCAGGCGGGGCATTCCTCCTGGTCCTGCACCCCCAGCAAAATGGCGTAAACCGTCTCCTCGTCCAGCCGGGTCACGTACTCCATCAGCTCCAAGGGCTCATAGTACATCCACATGGTGTCGCCCTCGTCGGTGAAGGATATCTGCGCGGGCAGGCCAAGAGAGCTCTCCGGGTCTATATCCTCCCGCTCGTAGGAGCGTATCAGCATGTCTCCGTCCATGGTGTACGTCCCGTCCAGCTGGAAGGTGACGGCCTTTTCCAGGGACCAGGAGCCGTTGTCGCCGGAGATGATGCCCGCGCTCTCCTTGGCCTGAATGTAAGAGAAGGTCCCGTCGTCGAACAGCCGCAGCATATAGCGGTAGCCGCCGCTCTTGCCCAGATACCAGTCGCCCACCACCATCTCCGCCGCGTCCTCCGGGTCCGGCCCGAAAAACGCGCTGATGCCGGAGCTGTCCTCCGCCGCCAGGGCGGCGCCGCCCAGACCCAGGCACAGCGCCAGGGCCAGCAAAAGGGAAACAAGCTTTTTCATGATATTCCTCCCTGATTCGTGTCAGACATAAATGTATCGGCCGCCGCCGAGCGGTTCAGTTCGTGATCTCAATGATGAAGTAATAGGTCGGCGCGGCAAAGCCGTAGGTATCGTTGCCGGTCAGTACGTCCGTGGTGTCGTAGGAGTGGTCGTAGACCACCGACACCACCACCCGGCCGGGGGCCTTGGCGGTGACGGTGGCGGAGGCGCTGATCTCCCCCTCCAGGGACACCAGGTCTGCTCCCTCGTCCACGGCCCAGCGGAACTGCTCCGTGTTGGCGCCGAACTTGCGGGGGCAGTCCAGCCGCAGGCTCTCTCCCACGCGCATGGTATAGTCCGCGTCCCCGGTCCGGGGACCCTTTCCGCCCATGGGACCCGCCAGTGCCTCCTTATGGTCCGCAAGGCCGGTAACGGAGCAGCGGTCGCCCGTGTCCGCCACGGTCAGGTCATCCGAGAATTGGATGGCCACCTCGCACCAGCCATAATCGGGCCAGTCGTTGATCTTCAATGTCACTGCGCCGTGCCGGTAGTTGCCGTTGAAGTAATCCTCGATCTGCGCCGCGTCCGGGTAGTCGAAAATGTAATAATAGGTGCCGGAGGGTATGGACCGGTCCTGTTCCCGGCTCAGCATACCCGTCAGCGTCAGGCCGAAGCCGCCGTTCTGCAGCAGGTCCGCATACTCGTAGGCCGCCGCCGCGTGATCCGAGTCGAACATAAAAAGGACCTGCGTCCCGTTATCGATGTTCTTGTCCTCGTGGGTGATCTCCTCGTTGAAAAAGGCCCAGGCGTCCGGGATGACCGGCCCGGAGACAGTTTCCGCCGCCGGGGCCGACGGGTCGGAGACGGGCTCCACATCCGCGGAAAGGATGTCGATCTCATCCAGATCGATCTCCATGGGGAATCCCTCCCCCCAGGCGATCACGATCCGGGGATAGCCATCGTCCAGCCACACCTGGTCGATCGTCAGCTCGCAGGGCGTCCCGCCCAGCAGGCTGGTCACGGACCCCACATTGGACCGGCCCATGTAGGTGAAGCAGGCCTCCTGGTCATACTCGCCGTAGTCGCTCTCGTACTTGAGCCGGGACATCTCCTGGAGAGAACCGTCCTCGCTCAGTCTGTCGGCGTATGCCAGGAAAAGCTGCATCGCCGCCTCCGGTTCGGACCGGAAGCCCAGGATGAGCCCCAGGGCGCCCACGTCGTCATAATAGTCCCAGTTGATCAGCTCATAGTCGTCCGCCCAGTCCCCGAACCAGACCTGGGGCCGGAACAGGTCCTCCGTAGCCGTGGTCGCCAGGGCGGCGCCGCCCAGACCCAGGCACAGCGCCAGGGCCAGCAAAAGGGAAACAAACTTTTTCATAGTATTCCTCCCTGATTCGTATCAGACGTAAATATATCGGTCGCCGCCGCAGGTGGGACATGTCACCTCTCCGGTGCCGTTGCACTTGGAGCAGCTCTCCCAGGTCCTGGCGGTGGTGCTGCTGTGGCCGCTGTAATCGGGGACGCTGTTGTCATAGACCCACTTGCCCTTGTCCCCGCCGCACCGGGAGCAGTCCACCTTGCCGCTGCCGTGGCATTTGCTGCAGGGGATCCGCATCTTCGTCCGCTCGTGGTCGCTGGTGGCGATACCGGAGGAGCCGTCATCGTCGTAGTCGTATATCTCCTCTCCGGGGTGGACCGTCTCCAGAATGCCGGTCAGCTTTCCGCTGTCCGGCTCATAGCGGTCGGTCAGGCGCTCCGAATACCGGTTGCCGTAGTCGGCGAAGGTGAAACCGTCCGGCGCGTACCAGATGTTGACGTTGGTGGCCTGATGATATCCCGCGACCGTCGAATACCAGACGTAAAAAGAACACTTCGGATCGTCAGGGTCGTAAAACGAGACCTGTCCCACCTGCTTTGCGCCGGTATAGTCGAATCTCCATCTGCCGGTCAGAGAGCCGTCGGAGCCGGTCAGGTGTTCCTCCCCGGTCAGGGTCAGGTTGTAGCGGGGGTCGGACAGCAGCGCAACGTAAGCCGCCGCCGGGTCGGCGGTCTGGGTGTCAAAATAGAACTCGATATAGACCTGGCTCCCGTCCCCCTTCGTCTCGTAATCGTAAGAAAGGTCCCCGTTGAAGAACATATAGGGGTCGGGCAGCGTCCCGTCCCGGTCCCCGTCATCCGCCGCCGATACGGGGCTCTGCGCCGCCGCCGGGTCAGGGGCGGCCTCCAGGGCGCTGTCCGCCGCAGGGGGCGGGGGCTCCCTGCCGTCCCAGCTGTCCGTGAAGGAGAAGCCCTTTCCGTAGGCCACCAGGATGTCCGCCGTGCCTCCCTCCTCGTCCAGGTATATCATGACCCCCAGGGCCTGGCCGCCGCCCACGGGCACCCCGCCCGGGGGCAGTACGCCCGTGTCAGCCCCGCCCGTGTAGTCGAAGGCCGCCAGATACGTGGTGGTCCCCGGCGTGTAGACGAGCTCGTCGCAGTAGGTCATCTCCAGCTGGAAGGGCCCGTCCCTCAGCAGCCGGACATATCCGAAGGCGCTGTCTATGTCCGCCAGCGCCACGGTGGCCGACGCGCACTGGAAGGGGTCCATCCCATACTGCACATATTCGTCGTTGGCACTCAGCTCATAATCCTCGCACGTCCCCAGGGCCACGTCCAGCCGGGGCAGCACAGCCCCGCCGTCCGCCCCCAGGGCGGTCCCGCCCAGCCCCAGGCACAGCGCCAGAGCCAGCAGGGCGGAGACAAGCTTTTTCATATCGCACCTCCTATAAATCGTTCTATAAAACGATGTGGTCCCATCCTCTTACGCGCTCATTATAGACCCCTGGAAAAAAGCTGTCAATCCCTAGAGCTGTCTGCAATTTGCGTAATTTGACCCCCTTTATTTGAGACAAAAAACCCGTCGGAGAGGCGGCGCGCGGCGCTCGTCCCCGACGGCTTTTTTCTCAGTTGCGCTATCTCTCCTCCAGCTTGCTGTTTATCTGTTCCACCTGTCTTTTAATGGCGCGATACTTGGAAAACCATATCACCGCATACACCGCGAAAATCACGCCGAAAAATCGGAACGCGCCCGGCAGGTCGTGGGACATCCACCGCAAAGGGTAAGCGATCAGGAAGGACGCCGTGGAGCAAACAGCAAGGTGGCAGAGGGTCATTTTCAGCAGGCTCCAATTCTCCATCTCCCATATCACCGACGCTCCGCCCCACATCGCGCCATAGGCCATTGCCAAAACGGTCTGCAAAACGACCGCCCGCATCTCGCCGCCGCAGGCCGCCATCAGCGCAGGGGACGCGGGATAATACTCTCCGGTCCCGCGATTTATCGAAGAAATAATGGTGATGACCGTACAGATCGTAAGTCCGACGGGCGCTCCCATAAGAGAACGCGTTAAGATCCTCTTTTTCATACGCTCACCTCATATCCCCAGCACTTGCTTGATCTTGCGGACATATCTTCTCGAAACGTAGGTGACCGTACCGTTCGACAGCGAGATGCATATAGTGCCCGTAAGGCTCAAATCAAATCTCCGCACCTTTTGGATGTTCACTATCTCCGAATTGGAAATGCGGACAAAGCGGTTTTTATCCAGCCTGTCCTCCAGCTCATACAATCGCAGGCGCAGGGTATAGGCGCCCCTGTCCGTTTCGGCATATATTTTTCCGGCCGACGCATAGAAACGGTAGACATCGTTCTGTTCCAATATCTCCAGCGTATCGTCCCGAAATCCGGAAAGTATCTGCGGCGTATCCTCCGACAGCCTTTTTACGATATCGGAGACCTCGTCGGTAATGCGGTCCGTCAGAACGACGATCTTCGGCTCCGTGCAGGCGGCGTCTATCTTTATCTCAACGTGCAAGCTTTCCTCTCCCCCTCTCACGGTCCATCCGGTCACGGATATAGTATAGAACGTTTTGAGCGCAACGGCCACCGTTTTCCAACAGGTGGTCGTTTTGGGCATACAGACGGCAAAAGCGCCGCCCAGGCGGGCGGCGTTTTTGGTTTTCTGTTCTTTTCACACGGCCTCCGAGGCGGAGGCGGACTGAAGGCGCTGGGCGATGAAGTCCCGGACGCTGTCCCGGGCGATGCCCAGGGCCACGGCCAGCTCGCCGTACAGCAGATTTTCCGCCCGCTCCATGTAGCGGCGGTCCACCGCGCCGAACTTCAGCTTCTTCGACTCCCGCTCCTGCTTCTTCCGATAGGTGGACATGGTGAGCCGCAGCAGGCTCAGGCAGTCATGGTCCTCCATCTCGCTCCGGTAATGGTTCTCCAGCTGCTGGAGATTCTGGTTGTAATACACCTCGGTCTGGATGCTGGGGATGCGGTCGATCAGCTCGATGGCCTCGTCCTTGGAGATGACCGGCCGGGTGAACACCTTGTCGTTGTCCACCGGCGTGGTGATGGTCCCCTTCTGATACAGCGGCTCCAGCAGATAATACAGCCGCTCCGGCTCCGTCCGTCCCGTCTTCTTCGCCACGATGTCCACTACCCGGCACACACCTGTGCCCCCGTAAAGAATGAGATCTCCCTTCTGATACACCTTGTCACACGCTCCTTCATCATTGCCCCATACGGGCTGCTCCGGCAAATAGGTATACTTCACGTCACTTTACTAGTAGTTTAACACTTTTTCCCTTTTTCTGTAAGTTCAAATTTCAAATTTTGGTAATTTTCTTGCAAAATTCATAGAAACGACCCCTCCTGTGGGAGGGGTCGTTCTCCAAATTCGACAGCTTGTCGGTCAGTACGACAGCTTACAGGCGGGCTCAGTAGCCCTGGGGGTTGCTGCTCTGCCAGCGCCAGGAGTCGGCGCACATGTCCTGGACGGTCTTTTCCGCCTTCCAGCCCAGCACCCGCTGGGCCTTGGAGGGGTCGGCGTACACGCTGGCCAGGTCGCCGGGACGCCGGGGCGCTATCTTGTAGGGCACCTTCACGCCGGTGGCCTGCTCGAAGGCGTGGACCAGCTCCAGCACGCTCACCCCGTGGCCGGTGCCCAGGTTGAACACCTCCGTGCCCTTGTGCTCCAGGGCATACCGCAGCGCGGCCACGTGGCCCCGGGCCAGATCGACCACGTGGATATAATCCCGCACGCCGGTGCCGTCGGGGGTGTCATAGTCGTCGCCGAACACGTTCAGATGGGGCAGGCGGCCCACGGCCACCTGGGTGATGTAGGGCATCAGGTTGTTGGGGATACCGGTGGGATTTTCCCCGATGCGGCCGCTCTCATGGGCGCCCACGGGGTTGAAGTAGCGCAGCAGCACCACGCTCATGTTGGGGTCGGCCTTGGCCGCGCCGGAGGCTATCTGCTCGATCATGAACTTGGTCCAGCCGTAGGGGTTGGTGCAGCCGCCGATCTCGCTCTCCTCGGTGTAGGGCACCTTTGCCTTGGCGCCGTAGACGGTGGCGGAGGAGGAAAAGATGAACGGGCCCACCTGCGCCTCGGCCATGCACTCCAGCAGCGTCAGGGTGGTGTCCAGGTTGTTGCGGTAATACATCAGGGGCTTGGCCACGCTCTCCCCCACGGCCTTGAATCCGGCGAAGTGCATCACCGCGCCGGGCTTCACCTGGGCAAATATGTCCCGCATGGCCGCCTTGTCGGCCACGTCCGCGTTGAAAAGGGGCATTTTCGCCCCGGTCAGCTCCTCGCAGCGGCGCACGGCCTCGGGGCTGGAGTTGGAAAAGTCGTCCACGATGGCCACGTCATAGCCCGCCTCCGCCAGGGCGATGGCGGTGTGAGAGCCGATATATCCGGCCGCGCCGGTCAGTAAAATCGTCATAGTACAGGCCTCCTCAGCCTCGCAGAGTTCGCGCCCGCAGGCGCAAAAAAAGTAGGATATGATTTCCGGGGGCGTGTACCTCGGAAATCTTTCTCTGCGGCCTGCAAACGTGCGAGCAAAGCGAGTACGCTGCAGCAGGCCGAAACTTTCTCGTTTGAAGGGGTCTCCCTTTCAAACGACAGGAACGATCCAGCCGTAGGGGTCGGCGGTCTTGCCCCACTGGATGCCGGTGATGGTGTCATACAGCTTGCGGGTGACGGGGCCGATCTGCCCGGCGTTGATGGTGTAGTCCTTGTCGTGATAGAATATCTCGCCGATGGGGGACACCACCGCGGCGGTGCCGGTGCCCCATGCCTCCTCCAGGGTGCCGTCCTCGGCGGCGGCTATCAGCTCGTCGATGGCGATGTTCCGCTCCTGGACCTCATAGCCCCACTCGGTGAGCAGCTGAACGGCGGACTTGCGGGTGATGCCGGGCAGGACGGAGCCGCTGGCCAGGGAGGGGGTGACGATCTTTCCGCCTATCTTGAACATCACGTTCATGGAGCCCACTTCCTCGATATAGCGCTGCTCCACGCCGTCCAGCCACAGCACCTGGGAGAAGCCCTTCTCCCCGGCCAGCTCGCTGGCGTGGAGGCTGGCGGCGTAGTTGCCGCCGCACTTGGCAAAGCCGGTGCCGCCCCGGACAGCCCGGACCTCACGGCCCTCGATGGCGATGCGCACGGGGTTGATGCCCTCGGGATAATAGCTGCCCACCGGGCAGGTCATGATGCAGAAAATATAGGTATGGGACGCGTGCACGCCCAGCTGGGGGTCGGTGGCGAAGACCAGGGGCCGGATGTACAGGCTGGTGTCCGGGGCGGAGGGGACCCAATCCTTGTCCACCTCTACCAGGGCCTTGATGGCCTCCAGGTACATATCCGCGGGCACCTCGGGGATGCACAGCTTCTCGCAGGAGCGGGCCATGCGGGCGATGTTCTCCGTGGGGCGGAACAGCTGGATGTGTCCGTCCGCCGTCCGATAGGCCTTCAGACCCTCGAAGGCCTCCTGGGCATAGTGGAGCGCCATGATGGACGGCTCCAGGCTCAGCGGGCCGTAGGGGACGATGCGGGGGTCGTACCAGCCTTTGCCCTTGGCATAGTCCATCAGGAACATGTGGTCGGAGAAGAAGGTGCCGAAGGGGATGTTGTTGGGATCGGGTTTCTGCCGGGGCGCGGTCGTCTTGGTGATCTTGATATCCATGTGAAAAGCCTCCTGTGCCTTGTCTTTCGCGCTTTACCATGCGTTTCAAAGTAACTCATTATAGCCCCATTTCCGCCGGACTGCAAGGCCCTTGGCCCCGGGAAGCGAAAAAAGTTCCCACCGACGGCGGGGTTTTCGCCCTTTTTCGACAGCCGGGGAAAAACTTCTCTCATTATTTGTAACTTTTCTCTAGGAATTCCGTAACAAATGTGATATAATGTTAAAGATAGGGAAAAAAGTTACAGGCGAGGTGATGGCGATGAGGATATATGCCCGGCGCGCGGCGGTGCTGGCGCTGGCCGTGTTCATCGCCTTTGCCTGCGCCGGATGTATGACCGCCAGCGTGGAGGAGCTCTATTCCCTGCCCCAGATGTCGGAGCAGTACGTCCAGCTCCAGGAGCTCATCGGCCAGCGCATCGCCGACGGCGGCTCCTACGCCGCCCCCATCGGCGGCAGCAACCGCCAGTCCATCCAGCTCCGTGACCTGGACGGGGACGGCACGGCGGAAGCCTTGGCCTTCCTGGCCGACGACGCCCGCACCCCCATGGTGTGCGTGTACCGCCAGAACGGGGACGGGACGTTTTACCTCTTCCTCACCATCACCGGCGAGGGCTCGGCCGTGGCCAGCTTGGATTACGCCGACCTGACAGGAGACGGGGCGTCAGAGCTCATCATCGCCTGGCAGATAGGCGGGGACATCCGCCTGCTGTCGGTCTACGCTTTGAACAGCACCGACCAGATACAGCTGCTGCGGGCGGACTGCTCGGAGTTTGTGGTGTGCGATCTGGACGGGGACGGGATAGAGGACCTGCTGGACCTGCGGATGAGCGACAGCGGCGCCGGGTCCCTGGTCATGTACTCCCTGCTGGACCAGGAGACCAGCTCCTCCTCGGCGGCGCTCTCCTCCGGGGTGACCGGGGTGCGCCGGGCCGTGGCCGGGCTCCTTTCCGACGGGGCAGCCGCCCTGTTCGTGGAGAGCGACCTGGGCCAGGAGGGCATGGTGACGGACGTGTTCACCGCCTCCGGCGGGCAGGTGCGCAACATCACTATGTCCGCTCTGGGCCGGAGCGACACCCTGCGCCCCAGGGACGTGTTCGGGGCGGACCTGACCGGGGACGGGGTCATGGACCTGCCCGTGGGCAGCGGCGAGATGCTGTCCTGGTACGACGTGAACTCCGCCGGACAACTGTACCCCACCGCCTCCACCTATTACAACGCCGAGGACGGCTGGTACTTCGTGCTGTCAGACGAGCTCCGGGACCGGCTGGACATCGAGCGCCACGGGGCGCTGGGCGAGGAGCACGCGGTGGTCTTCTCCATGGCCGGGGACGAGTCCTCCCCTCAGCGGAGCATATTTGTCATCTACACCCTGGTGGGGGCCAACCGGATGGACCGGGCAACAGTGGACGGCCGGTTCATCCTCCGGCAGGAGGAGGACGTGGTCTACGCCGCCCAGCTTCTCACCGACGAG